>WJXE01000191.1 GCA_009665115.1 Nitrosopumilales archaeon | reverse complement strand
TGATTTCTCATAATGTCTGTTAAGCTAATGTATTTAGCGTCGATCTATCTTGCCATCTTAGGCAGGTGCTGTTCCATATTCTTGTGATAGATCTTTGCCTTAACTCCAAGATTTGTGTATGATTAGCCTTCTGTATCAACGTCAGCAGATATAACGAAAAAAAAGCTTCAATCATTTTACGCACCCTGCCGCAGAAGCTCTCGTATATATGATATAAAGAAGAATGGGGAGAAGAAAAAAAACATTTGCCCGTAAATCCCAAGGTCTAGTCCCGAGATCTAGTGCCAGCTAATTACGTTTAACATCGAATCTACATATCACTGCCGCCGCCACCACAACAGAAACAAAACAAGGCTCATACTGCCTGTTATCGTGGGAATTAAACTTTGGCATCAACTTAGGAGAATTGCAGACATCATTTATCTAGGTCTATTTAAGACCTTGCAGGCATCATTTATCTAAGTAACAGACATAATACTTTGCAAGTCATCTTCTAACAAGAGCGCGTACGGTGTGATCATCTTTTGGATGGGTGGGATGCGGCTTCTGTGCTCTTCTCTATCGTTCAGTATTATCACACATGTTTTTCCGATGCCTCAGAGAATGAAGATGTAGAGGCAGCGTATGCAGCAAGGGGCGAAGAACTCGTACCATTAGGAGTACATGGGTACTATGGTTGTTGCTGTTGACTGGGGTTCTTGTATTGCAGATGGTTCTTGTATACAAGCTTGCCCAGTAGGTGTTTCCAATGATATCGGACAGAAAATCATGTGCAAGCAGTGGAAATGGTTAATGCCACAAGTGCTGAAACGACACTGCTCCAACCATAGAATCCGAACAAGCTATAGATGAGAAATTCAATGGAATCAGATACGTGTTTTTTTATTATAGCAGCGTGTTCTTGCTATTAACTATCAATCAATTTTGTATCCATGTCTTTTCATTATCTTCCTTACTTCATCATCACTTACCTGTTCAAAGTTTTCATAAAATTGTCCTATAGAATAAAATGGTTCCGGCGTATAAAGAATAATAACTTTATCTGTTTTTTGATTTAACCTATCAATAACATCATTTGAATGCGAACCTACGGGTACTGCTACAATTAACATCTTGCAACAATTTTGATTTGTCTTTAACCATTGTGCTGCTGATAAAATAGTTGCGCCAGTTGCAATACCATCATCAACCATTATTACAATCTTTCCTTCAAAGTTATAGTCATATACCTTACTTCCTCTGAAGTTCACTAATCTGCGCTCTATTTCTTTTTTCTCTATATTTGCCCGTTCAGTAATATAGGGCTTAGGAATATTCAACCTATCTATAATATCTTGATTCAGATGATAGCTACCATCTGGCATAACAGCACCTATTGCAAACTCTGGATTATCTGGTGCACCTATCTTCCTTGAAACTATGATATCCAGTTTGAGACCAAGTCTAGATGCTATAACATCACCAATTACTACTCCTCCTCGTGGAATAGCAAAGACGATGATATTATCGTACTTTTGTCGCTCTTTTGATGCTATTTCCTTCTTTAAGGATTCTTCTAACCTTTTTGCAAGTTGCTGAGCTGCATCTTTTCTATCTTTAAATAACATTATGTACTTTGCCATCCACAGAGCAGTATAAAATGTTCCTTGGAATAACAAAAGTTCATTTTAAATAAATAAAGAGGCATAATACTATAGTCCAGTAGGAAAAGTCTCTGGAAGTTCTTCACTTTCTTTAATTTCTGGGATATGTAGCGGATGTAAATCATGTGTTTTATCAATCATATCAATATGTAGAAAACAATAACACTATTTCTGAATTACGCTGCAAATCAGTAAGTTGCAATCATTTAAACAAATCAAGTTCATAGCGAGGATATTTCTTCTGTTATAAACAAAATATAATTAACATCGTTATGAAAAGTCAAACTTCTATGAGGGAAAATAGTTGGATAAAGTAATAGTCAAGTTCTTGGTATGTAATGTAACTTTTAAATTCATTAAAGTCTAATATGTATTTGGTGACCAAAATTTGTATAAACAAGAAAATAATGGCGATAATCAAACACCATTCTTTGATAGTCTTTGTACATGCAAAGAATGTAGGCATGACTTAAGTAAGGACTGTGTGAATGCTAACTGTATTTGCTGTAAAGAGGGAAGTCATTCTATGGTTTTAGATGGAATGGCAGGGTTTGAGCCACCAAGACAAAAGAAAGACGAGGACCAGAGTGAATAAAGATAAGTAAGAATATCATTAAACCAGAACCCGACGAAAAAGATCAACAGCTGGTTAGTATTCCCATAAAACTGAAAAAGAAAAAATAATACTAGTTGAGGGGCAATTGGTTATTCCAAAAAATACCAAAGTTATTGTTCTTTTTGCTCATGGAAGTGGAAGAGTGGACATAGCCCTGGAAATCGGTATGTCGGAGAAGTACTTCATGAAAAAACCAATTTAGTTCTTAGTAAGGCGGCCCAACCACATTTTCTACGTTTATCTGTCTTTACTAAATTAATCAGTGGTTCTATAATTAGAATCGTGATAAGAAGTTTGTCTGATCCGAGCGTAAAAGAGTGATCGTTTAATAAGATAAGCTGGGAGAACAATTACGAGCAAGACAATACACATGGTTAGCATCCAAATCCCAGCATTGTTGTGGCTGTTGACCGAATACACAAGATATATTGGCTTGTCTAGGACACTAAGCATTAACCCAGCAAATCCCATTATTCCATTTAGGGCGAATAGTGCAAACAGCTTGAATGACTCTCCTAGCGATCTTACTGCAAGAAAGCCCATTGCACCAACTACAATGAAAGAGATATGTTGTGCTACATGTGCCTGCTCGTGTAATTGGGCGAAATCGAAAACCGAAGGTATATGCCAGTATATTAAAAGGGCAGAAGCTATGATAAGCCAAACGTAGCCATATCTATTGACTGAAAAGATTGTGCGGAGGAACTTAGTCCAAAATAGGATCACTGTCACTTTTAGATTGCTTTTTCTGTTGGTATTCGAAGAAACCAGAAGTTTTAGAATTATTTCAGCTATCTGTACAGATAGCGCCCCAAGAAAAGAGAATAAAGTATGTTCTATAATCATATGATACGCCAAATCCCTTTCTGTAAATTCTAAGAAAGCCGGTTGAATAGACATTAATGTAAGTATCGTAAAAGTTGCGATTATCACATAACTGCGGAAATTTCTATTAATGAAATTTGGTGACATATAATCTCCCCTTTAATCGTGCACATTTTTTTCGACGATTAGAATAAGACAATACCGAACCCAGTATAACCAGTAAAATTTTCAAAACACATCTCCAAATAAATTCCTCCGGAAATGTATCTAGGTAGATCTACTTTCTCCAGTACCGGATAAGAAACAACTCCTATCTTCGATATCTTCGCCATTACTACTATCCCCCATTTCCGCCACTAGAAGCTACGATGAGACTTGCCGTCATCCATGGGTGTATAGTACAATGGTAAGAGATTGTTGCTTGCCCCTTGATTATGGCTGAGCCGGAGGAACCCGGTTGTATAATACCTGTATCAAAAGAATTGTCAGTAGCGGTAGCTGTGTGCGGAGCCGAATCCTTATTGGTCCAAGTTATTTTGGCACCGCCTAAGACGCTAGCAGGGTTGGGCTGATAGAATATTTTGACCTGCTTAGTAGCAGCTCCTTGGGGTATTGATATCTGGGTAGTCAATTGTGAAGCTCCTCCATTGTTGGTATTGTTGGTTCGGTTATTAACAATATTACTAGTAGGGCTACTCGTTACGTTAGATGTCTGTTGGGCTGAGCTACTACTAGCTTGTCTTTGTGATGCAACTGAAGAGACATATATTGTGGCAATAGCTGCCACGGCCAATGCTACACCTATTCCAAATGTTGCTTTAGAGAGAACAGAATTCAATAAGTCATTAAAGTCGTAGTGGCTCTTATACTATTTGCTATTTGAAAAGGCTATATACAACGAGGACAATGTCGAAACACGGCTAATAATAATCACATAAAGCCAAACTCGAGGTCGGCTGTCCTGCGTTATTATTTCCAAACAATATTGACGACGATTGGAGGACAAAAATCATGGTAGGAGTCCAGCTTGCTTCTGAGTTGGGGTACGGCGTTCCATGGCTTGTAGAAGTTTTGACTATAGCCATAGTAATTGCCACAGGATTTTTTGTTTACGTTGCCTTATCTACCAAGTCAAAACATGTAGTTTTGGGGGGTTTTGATAGAGCAA
>WJXE01000020.1 GCA_009665115.1 Nitrosopumilales archaeon | reverse complement strand
CAATAGATCGTTCAAACCCACTCCTGCATTCTTTCTCGTCTGACCGTCGATCCTGATAATATCACTCTCGCTCTCCTCCGGAGCGCCCGGCCAAGCCGTCACAGCGGTCTTACGTTTGCCTACTAATTCTATGACTTCGCCGGGTTCAATGCCCATTCTGCGCATCGAATCCGAATCAATACGCGCCCTACGTTTTCCTAAATCACGGTGTTTAGCTTCTAAGACTCGAAGGTGTAATTTTGGGGAAGACTCGTCACTTGCATCGTTCCTTCTTCCACGAGATTTTTTCAAATTTCAGCTTTGAGCTCCTTCTCAAAACTTGGACTTCATCTTTACAGATTGTCTGCCTATGTTTATCACGTCGATCTCGCCAACACCCTCTGTATTTTTTATGAGCTCTTCTAGTCTATCCATCTGACCTGCTTGGTCTTCCATAAGAAAATCTCCGACGATTGCCTCCAAGCCAAATGCAATCGGTTCTTTTGCATGAGCCATCATTTGGATACCATCGGGAATTACAGTCTTTAAGCGCTGAACCACACCATCTAGATCAGAATCAGCTTCGGCTGGGAGGATCCTGATTCTTGCAACAAGACGGGTCATGTCTACGGACCTTCGAATCCACACCCTACGCATTTATAATTTCTAGCAAATTCTCGGCAACTTTCACATCTCCAAATTAGAACATATCCACAATTAGGACAGTAATATTTGACGCACTCATCGTTAGGCATTATAGGTCTACTACAAGAAGTACAAACAGGAAGCTGTAACGGCTGGGACATATAACCTCGAAGGTTGATAACCGAATTTATATCTTCCTTAGCTTAATAATCGCCTAATTTCGTTACCTAGTATTGCTTTCATTATCTTTACTCCATGCCTTGATCCAAATATTTTTGTCAAAGCAGCGGTATGAAAATCGAATTCCCCTACTCTGGATATTTCTTGAAGCTTCGATTCAGAAACACTAAGAAATAATTCGTCTAGCGTCTTATTATCAACTCGTTCCAATATTCGTCTTGCGAGAAGCATCTTGTCAAACTCGCCTCCGAAAATAGCGAGCCAGCTTTTCTGGTAATCCCATAGCTTATTAATGTCGTTTTCTTCATATGCCTTCGAAATCGCCCTACCGGCAAGAATTCCTCCCATCCCGCATGTATAAATCCCGCCCGCCGTTGTTGGTTTTGTTTGGCCCGCTGCGTCCCCAATAATTATTGTTCGTCGAGCACTAATAAAATTCTCAATCGGACCGGAGACCCAAATCGGCGCATATACCTTACGAATAACCGAATATTTTTCCCCTTTACCATCCATATACGATTTCAAGGCAACTGCTGCATTGATCCCTTTTCCGGCTACTCCTACTTTTCCAGTACCATCTCCAGTCGGAATAATCCATCCGAAAAAACCCGGATACTTATGACTATCAAATTGAACCTCGACAGTCTCTCTCTCTATCCACGAAGCATATACTTCATATTGTGCGGATTGAAGTATACCCTCACGTTTGTTCTGAATTACTGATGCCACCCCTCTTGCATCAATAAAGAAATTGCAAGTAAAATCACCTTCAGAGGTTTTTATAGTTTGACTAAAATCTGTCTGATTATGATCTAGAGTCGGTTTATTTTCAGAAACAGAACGAACGGAACACCTTGTCCTTATTTCTGCCCCCAGTCTTTGTGCTTGAAGAGCCGCCTGTTTATCCAAGAGACGCCGGTCGAGGGCAATCACTTTTTGGGCTTCGGTATTAAGAATGAAAGAATACGAAGGAGAAAAAATTTTTGCCTCTTTGATTCTACTTTCAATCGCATTGGCTGCCGGTACCATACCAAGATTTTTTAGGCCGTCGATACTAACTAATCCGCCGCAATGTTGTGGTGTTCCGATTTCAGGATCTTCTTCCAAGACCGCAACAGATCTACCTCCTAGAGCAGCAATTTCGCGTGCTGCTAATAGGCCTGATATGCTACCCCCTGCGATTATTACATCAAAATAATCTGACATAATAACAGATAGGCAATCTATTTCTTAGTCTGTTAATTAAAGTATATACCTGTGATTTACAAACAGGTAATCGTCGTTAGGAGGGATCTTCGGATGGGTATTGGTAAGACGGCCGCGCAGGTAGCTCATGCGGCGGTCCTTGGAGCTGAAAGAACGAAGCAGTTTAACCCAGCCTGGTTTCAGAGGTGGTTCGAATCGGGTCAGGCAAAAGTCGTGGTAAAGGTGCAAACTATTGAAGAGCTGACTGCCTTGCGTAAGGTTGCCGAGACTCAGTCTTTGATAGTAGTTCAAGTGGAAGACAGGGGTCTCACACAAATTCCTGCGGGAACCACTACGTGTATAGGGATAGGACCAGCACCTACAGAGTTGATAGACAGGGTGACGAGCCGCTTGAAATTGCTTTAGCGCTTGACGCAATAAAGTGGGTAACAAGAATGTTTTTTAGGGTATTGCTGCGTCTAATAACTGAAAGTGTACAAACCTTCTAAACTTAATATATTGACCATTAGGGGTGTCCATCGGAAATATTTAGATATTGAGCAAAAATGGTTCACGAAAATTGTGGAGTAGTCGGGGCATTCTCGCTGAACGGTTCTAACGTGATACCGTTCGTTATAGACTCTCTCCGGGCACTTCAACACAGGGGCCAGGAGTCCTGGGGCCTCGCAGTTCCAAACAAGATGCCGCTAAAAAAACTTGGACTGGTCTCCGCGGCAGCAGCAGAGTTTCAGACATTAGTTAAGCGATACAAGTCGCATGCGGCGATTGGGCATGTTCGTTATTCTACTTTTGGGAAGAGCACATTACAAAATGCTCAACCCTTAAAGGTAAAAGATTTGTGTGTAGCGCACAATGGCACGATAGCGAATGTGGAGGAACTGTCATCCATGGTGGGTGGATGTACTTTCACTCCGCAAACTATGAGCGATACCTTGGTCGCAGCGCAGCGTCTTGTTATGCATACAACTGAAAATGGCAACTTTACTGAGGCTGTCTCTATCTTAAGAGATGAGATGATTGGTTCGTTCTGCTTTACCTTTTTGACTGATTCCGGATGTGTGTATGCAGCGCGGGATCCAAAAGGCTTCCGCCCACTTGTTATGGGATATCATAAAGAGACCAATACTTATGTCGTTGCGTCTGAGTCTTGTGCTTTCTCTGCGATCGGAGCACAGCTTAAACGGGACGTCGAGCCTGGTGAAATTATGAAAATGAGCCTGGCAGGGATTGAATCTGAACAATTTTCTGTGGACCTGCCACATTCTCATTGTGCATTTGAATACACATACTTCGCCCATCCTAGCAGCATTATGGAAGGTGTGAATGTGTATGCAGCAAGGAGAAGGATTGGGAAGTTCCTTGCTAAACAATTCCCAGTTCATGATGCTGATGTTGTCATCCCGGTGCCAGATTCCGCTAGACCAGCGGCGCTGGGATATGCACTTGAGATAGGCAAACCTTTCGAAGAGGGATTACTCAAAGATAGATACAGTAGAAGAGGTTCAATGCGAAGCTTCATAGAACCTGATCAAGAAAGCAGGATTGAGATTAATAAGGGTATTATTCCTATTCGCGAGGTGATTGATGGGAAAAACATTGTTGTTGTAGACGATAGCATTGTTAGGGGTAACAGCTCCATGTCCATAATTCGGACATTACGCGCAGCTGGTGCCAAACGAATTAACATGATAATAACATATCCTCCAATTCGTTATCCTTGCTATGCAGGCATTGACTTTCCATCGCAAGAAGAACTTTTAGCCTTTAGACATGCAAGTAATGATCTGTCAGGTACCGAGGTAGCAAATAACATATCGAAAGTAATAGGGGCAGATTACGTTGCATATAACAGTACAACAAACTTAGCAAAGGCCATAGGCATTCCCAAGGAGGAGCTGTGTTTTACCTGCTCAACAGGAGATTATTCTGCTCTTGGGATAAAACCAATTTTCAAATCAAGAAAACAAATGAAAGGCGAGGATTAGTTATCGACGACGTTTAGCGCTTAAGATTTCACTTCAAGACCTCATGTACTGATTATTGTAATTCCAGCCGCATTCTTCTGTATATGTTTTTTTGATCGACACTCTTCGAATCTGTGTTAGTAGAATAACAGATACAGCTAGGCTTCAACTCTTGTTCTCAGTCTGAAAACACGTGTTATCTACTCATAATGACAGTAACCATCTCCACCGAACTGCGCGCTGGAATAATAACCGATTTAGGATCTAGACCAGTTGTTACAGACTAAGTGTAATCTGAAGAGTAGACACACTCTATTTCGTATGAAATCAACTAAGCGAGTTAATCCTTAGAAATCAACACTTAAAAATAGGATCACTGATTTCTTCGGTTATATGGCTGCCCGAAAAAAGACGGCCTTGAAAATGAGGCTAATGAAACGTACAATGCAAAACAAAGCGGTCCCTGCGTGGGTAATAATTAGAACACATCGCCACGTAAGGACTAATCCTAAACGTCGCATGTGGCGCAGAACTGATGTAAACGTCGGGTAGCCTTTGAAAGGAGTTTGTTAGCGAAATTGTCTTCTGAAGAAAGTGTAACTCGTATCGAAACCGTAAACCTGGGAAAAGCATGGATAACCCCCCGTTATAGAAGGACGGATCGAGTCATAAACATGATTAGGGAATTTGCAAAAAAAAGTATGAAGAGCGATGAAGTGAAACTTGATCAAGATCTGAACCGGCAGATTTGGAAGAGAGGTAAAACAAATCCTCCAAGAAAGGTTCGGCTTAAGCTGGTCAAAGATGAAGACGGGACGGTCGTGGTCTCTCTTTATGATGAGGCGACGAAGAATGAGCTAAATAAAATAGGAGCGGAAGAAAAGAAATCACCTGAATTGACAACTAAAACAGAGGGACCTGAGGCTTCCAAATGAAATAGAATACTCTGAATCACTTTTGAATAATCAACTTATGATTCGCGCAAGCAATTGGATGCTGCGGTCAAATCACACACTAACAAACCAAACGTGATTTCTCTCTGATCGAAATTATTTCTTACTCGAGATTTGTAATTGCCATTTCTATATCAGGCGAGCAATCCATATCATCCCAGTCTAAAACATTTCTATTCGGGATGATTCGGGAAAGAGGATCGTAAGCGTCAAATCTTGTTGTTTCGTCAAAGGATGCTAGAAGATGAACCGTTGTTTTGCCGGAGTTTGATTCTGCAATTGCAACTCCCGCATTTCCGTCATTTTTAAAGATTTCTTGTAACGTATTAAAAAGCGAATTCAAAAGGCCGAGAGGAACGTTCTTCCCACCCATGACATATAACATGGCACTCTTGACCGAGCCGGCATATGCGTTCTGGTATAACATAGCAACAGAATCCTTGGCAGAAAATTCTGCTCCGCCAATATTATTGCTGGTACATAGTAAACTCAAGTCGCTATAGGTGTAAGTGCCGCTGCAAATTAGACCAATAGTCTCAGAAAGAGCTCTATTTGTGATTTGATAACATTCTTCGGCTGATAAATCTGGATTATTCTCTAGAAAAGCCTCGTTGTCAATTACTATAGTCGCGTCAGAGGCTTCTCGTACTCTTTTAAGAGAGATCGCTGCTTGAAAGACGCGATCTTTTTCAAACTTGAAAGGCATAATGACGAATGACACTACAGTGCTTGAATTAGACTCTTCTTTTGCCAACCTACAAACGACCGGAGCAATCGCGCTACCCCCCCTTCCAGCCAAGTTTGCTACCACGACCACTGTGTTAAAACTACGTAGCACCGGTCTTATTCTTATTGCTGAATCTTGAGCATAGAACCTTAACTTATAACTAGACGGATTTACCCAGGATCTTGGGTTAATCAGAATAGAGCTAGAACTCCCGACTAGGTCCTTTGTGTCATTACTTATCAAAACACAATCAGAATTGACTGCTTTGCAGGCCTCACTGGCTATCCTGCTTCCTGCGCCGCCAATACCCATTACTAGAATAGGTTTTTCAATGGCCAAGTTATCTTCCAGAACCCTTCCCCTTTATCCGGATAGCACAGATATTAGTTAAGAGTTTTGGTGGTCTACATAAAAACAACTATTTTGAGCTATTGGGCTCAATTAGTATCTAATCAACCTCTCAACATATGGCTAGAAAACTCTTGGATTTTTACTCTTATCCTGTCGCCTAGTTGAATCTGACAGCCTGGTGAGCGGGGAACATGTATAGGCTTGTATGCATAGTTCCTCCCCTGTAGCCACCTAGTATCTGATTGATCAACAATTATTTCACCTTCCCACCCCTTCCATAACGCGTTACGTTTCAGAGCGATATTATTAATCAGCAGATGCATCTGCTTACTTCTGACTTTTATAATTTGGGAACTTAGCTTCTTAAACTTTGCAGCCGCCGTTCCAGGTCTCGCACTGTATTTAGAGATATTGACAACGTCGGGCTCGGTGGCTTTTATTATCTCAAGGGTTCTCTCGAAATCTTCTATAGTCTCAGAGGGGAAACCAACAATCACGTCAGTAGCGATGGTCACCTCCGGAATTCTGCTCCTAAATGTTTTGACTGCGTCAACGAATATTTTCGCGGTATGGCCTCTTTTCATTTTCCTAAGAATAACGTCGCTACCGCTTTGGACTGGAATATGTAAAAACTTGAAGATCCTGTCGCTTTCTACGAAGAGCGTTGCCAACCTCTCAGTCATGTTCGTAAGAAACATCGGATTCATCATCCCGATTCGAATTTTATAGTCGCCCTTTATGCTAATACATGATTCAAGGAGCTCTATCAGATTTGATCCGATATCTCTTCCATAGCAGCCGTTGTCGGTTGAACTAAGCCAAATCTCTTTGCAACCGTCATTGACATCGTGTCGAAATTGCCGTAGTATATCTCCTATGCGATAACTTCTTAATTGCCCTTTTGCGAGTTTCGTCTGGCAGAATGTGCATCCACTCATGCATCCGCTGGCTATTTCTATTATGCTAGTCACAGGATTAACTCGTACTCTAGGTAGGTTAACTTTGTCAGACACAGAATCCTCGAGAGCTACTGCTCGTCGTCCAGAAATTGTGGATTTTACAACATCTATTGTGCGATTAATAGCATGTGGTCCAAGCAGAGAAGCTGTAGGATACTTAGTTTCTAGAAGTTTCTTGTTTGCCTTGGGAAGGCAACCAGCTATTATCAAAGGTTTTCCTGTTTTCATTAATTGGCCTACTCTGTGAAGCATTTTGTGTTCGGTTACGTCTTTTACAGAACAAGTTACGATAATACTCAGAAAACTGTCCCTTTCGTTATTCCCTAACTGAAAACCACTCTCCTTCAAGAGCCCGCTTATCATTTCGGAATCTCCCATGCTCGCTGCGCAGCCGTATGCTTCTACCCATATTTTCATATTCTTAGATGGATCACCTAAAGAGCCCGACAAAGCTGGCCAGTTAGCATCACGAGTAGTCGTTGGAATGTTCGGGCGATTGATCAAAGAAGGTATCTTTTCAATTAGACTTGGTTGTAAGGAATGATACAATTCTGTTGCTGTAGTCGAATAATATAATGTGTAGTATAAATCGTGTGGAGTTTTTGATGTCATCCGTTGTTGCAATCCGTTTAGGAATCTTTCTCCGAAGATAGTATCCCAGAGTTCACCATTAGTCGTGTATCCTCGAGTAGATGAGCAATATCGATATCGGTGTGCACCGAGGATATTGCTCCCATTTTTAACGGCAGAAAAAAAATTTGATGCGACGCTATTAATCCCATGTGGTACCTGTGGAGTAGTCCCAGATCAGACATGGCCGCATCTGCAGCGTTCTTTATACTTCTAACCTTGTTATTTAGAAAGTGAGTCAAAAATAGTGACCCTTCCCCGGTTACTTGAACGTCGATTTTGGCCTCTCTAAATATCTTGGCCAAACCAGCCCTAGCTTTTGCGCCAAGTTCATTTATTTTCTGATAGATCTCGTCCCTATTTTTATTAAGATAATTGATGGTTGCCAATCCTGCTGCCATAGTCATAGGATTACAAGAATATGTGCCTCCACCTATATTGCATCTAGCCTGATTCACTTTGATTAAGCCAGGGTCTGCTAGCGACATTACCTCCTTCTTCCCGCAAACAATTCCTATTGGCATTCCCCCGCCTACGATTTTGCCCAGTGTAAAAAGATCCGGCTTGAGGTTGTATTTCTGTGAAGCTCCTCCCATGGATAATCTAAATCCGGTGACAATCTCATCCAGTATGAGAAGGATATCGTTTTTCTGCGCGAATTCTTGTAAGCCCTTTAAATAACCAAGATCGGGAGTAATGCAACCTGCCCCTCCAAGTATGGGTTCCAGAATGATGCATGCTAAATCGTCGATAGCGGATTCAAGAATCTTTATAGAAGAGTCGAGATCGTTGAAAGGCAACGATTCGACAAATTGTTCCTCCTCCGCAACAAGGCCCGCTCCCTCCTGATTATGGAACGGATAGTTTACGGACTGCATGAGTGTAGTATTGAATCCATGCCACCCGCCAATTATCTTTGCGATGACACGCTTATGGCTCTTAGCTCTTGCGAGACGCACCGCGTACATCGTGGCCTCAGAACCTGTGCTTGAAAAACGCAGATTCTCCGCACCGGGCATGAGTTTCTGAATTAACTCCCCTAACTCCAGCGAGATATCGTTTGCGGTCCCGTACAAAGTACCATTTTTAAGCTGTTGCGACAGTGCGTTTACAACTGTAGGCGGAGAGTGGCCTAGTATTAGCGACCAATGTCCCATCCAATAGTCGGTATATTCGTTGTCATCTACATCGCAGAGATTTTTGCCCTTAGCCCATTTTGAAAAGAATGGATAAGGTTTGAAAAAGCGAATGTTGTGGTTGATTCCACCTGCGAACACTTTGGTGGCTTTATGAAAGAGCCTTTTGGAGGTCTGAGTTTTATCTTCATAGGAAGTGCCAATTTCGGAATCTAACATAACTAAAAATGGAGGATAAAATGATCTATTATATATTTGTATGAGGTTGAATGGCAAATAGTCCGAGACAAGATTTATATTCGAATTTGTTGACAAGGATTTAGAACGTAATAATCAAGGCGGCGTTGGTGATGATATTTGGTCATGGTGCCATTCTATGATTCACCGACCTCCAGTTGCGCTCACAATATGGGGATTCAATTTATAAAAATTGTATCCGACATTGGTCACATGACCCGCACAATACTACAAGTTGTCCGGCCGTACTCTTTAAGTTAACAATCATATTGGCTCCGGTTGATCCTGCCGGACCCGACTGCTATCAGAGTGGGACTAAGCCATGCGAGTCGACGTAGCAATGCGTGGCGAACGGCTCAGTAACACGTAGTCAACATGCCCAGGGGACGTGGATAATCTCGGGAAACTGAGAATAAACCACGATAGGTCACGATTTCTGGAATGGATCATGGCCTAAATCTACATGGCCCCTGGATTGGACTGCGGCCGATCAGGCAGTTGGTGAGGTAATGGCCCACCAAACCTATAACCGGTACGGGCTCTGAGAGGAGAAGCCCGGAGATGGGCACTGAGACAAGGGCCCAGGCCCTATGGGGCGCAGCAGGCGCGAAACCTCTGCAATAGGCGAAAGCCTGACAGGGTTACTCTGAGTGATTTCCGCTAAGGGGATCTTTTGGCACCTCTAAAAATGGTGCAGAATAAGGGGTGGGCAAGTCTGGTGTCAGCCGCCGCGGTAATACCAGCACCCCGAGTGGTCGGGACGATTATTGGGCCTAAAGCATCCGTAGCCGGTTCTGCAAGTCTTCCGTTAAATCCAGCCGCTCAACGGATGGGCCGCGGAGGATACTATAGGACTAGGAGGCGGGAGAGGCAAGCGGTACTCAGTGGGTAGGGGTAAAATCCTTTGATCCATTGAAGACCACCAGTGGCGAAGGCGGCTTGCCAGAACGCGCTCGACGGTGAGGGATGAAAGCTGGGGGAGCAAACCGGATTAGATACCCGGGTAGTCCCAGCTGTAAACGATGCAGACTCGGTGATGGGCTAGCCTTGTGCCAGCCCAGTGCCGCAGGGAAGCCGTTAAGTCTGCCGCCTGGGGAGTACGGTCGCAAGACTGAAACTTAAAGGAATTGGCGGGGGAGCACCACAAGGGGTGAAGCCTGCGGTTCAATTGGAGTCAACGCCGGGAATCTTACCGGGGGCGACAGCAGAGTGAAGGTCAAGCTGAAGACTTTACCAGACAAGCTGAGAGGAGGTGCATGGCCGTCGCCAGCTCGTGCCGTGAGGTGTCCTGTTAAGTCAGGTAACGAGCGAGATCCCTACCTCTAGTTGCTACTGCTATTCTCAGGAGTAGCAGAGCTAATTAGAGGGACCGCCGCCGCTGAGGCGGAGGAAGGAGGGGGCTACGGCAGGTCAGTATGCCCCGAAACCCTCGGGCCACACGCGGGCTGCAATGGTAAGGACAATGGGTTCCTATTCCGAAAGGAGGAGGCAATCCCTAAACCTTACCCCAGTTATGATTGAGGGCTGAAACTCGCCCTCATGAATATGGAATCCCTAGTAACCGCGTGTCATCATCGCGCGGTGAATACGTCCCTGCTCCTTGCACACACCGCCCGTCGCTTCATCGAAGTTGGTTCTTGGCGAGGTTGTGTCTAATTGGCACTATCGAACCTGGGGTCAGCAACGAGGGAGAAGTCGTAACAAGGTGGCCGTAGGGGAACCTGCGGCCGGATCACCTCCTTCGATTAAGGCCGGCAACTTAAGTGTAAAGGGTCATGTGCCATTGTACGTACGAATGCAATTCTCTGCAGGATATGCAGGGAATGAAGGACCGAGCAA
Organism: Nitrosopumilales archaeon; assembly: GCA_009665115.1. Classification (GTDB taxonomy): domain Archaea; phylum Thermoproteota; class Nitrososphaeria; order Nitrososphaerales; family Nitrososphaeraceae; genus Nitrosopolaris. The sequence goes on along the minus strand of WJXE01000020.1, from coordinate 3,628 downwards.
ACGCAAGTTTGCAATGACCGTCATGTATAGGATAAATCTGCATCTCTCAAATGGTTGTTAGACGTAATAGTCTGACAACAATGATAGATAAAATGTGGCTTTACAATGTTCACGTAAAGTTTCAATGCTTTAGACTACGCTGGGAAAACTGGTGCAAAGACGCCGGTTGGTGGATGACTCGGCTTGATAAGCGATGAAGGACGTGGCAAGCTGCGATAAGCCTGGGGTAGGTGCATGCGACCGTTGAGCCCAGGATCTCCGAATGAGATCTCTCATTACACTCCCTTGCTTACGCATGGGAGAGCGAACCGTCCGAAGTGAAGCATCTGAGTAGGACGAGGAAAAGAAATCACTCAGAGATTCCGTTAGTAGCGGCGAGCGAAAACGGAAGAGCCTAAACTGAATCCTTCATGGTAACGTGGTGGAGATGTGGTGGGTTATGGCAAATGGAATGCTGTTTTTGGAGCTGAAGTGCTCTGGAATGTGCTGGCGTAGAGGGTGATACCCCCGTAGGCGTATGGAGACAGGATTCCGCCATAACAAAAGTAACTGGCCTTGGCAGTGGCCAGTGAAAACGGGTGAAAGTAGCATCCAAGGCTAAATATTAATCAAGACCGATAGCATACTAGTACTGTGAGGGAAAGTTGAAAAGTACCCCGGAAGGGGGGTGAAAAGCTCCTGAAACCAACCGGTTACAGACGTGCACAGCTTGGAAGGAATTGGGTGGAGGCTCCGCAAGGAGCTGAAGCCCTCTAGAGTTGTGCGTTCCGTCTCGAAACACGGGCCAGGGAGTTTGCTGTCATGGCGAGCTTAACCTGTTTACGCAGGGAAAGCGAAGGGAAACCAAATTCGCGCAGCATTTGCGTGCGAGGCGAAGGATCTGAAAGGGTCTAGAGTCATGGCAGTAAGGCTAGAAACCGGACGATCTATTCCTGGACAAGACGAAGGCGGGCGAAAGCCCGCTGGAGGTCTGCAAGGGTCCTGACGTGCAAATCGGTCCCCTGATCTGGGATTAGGGGTCAAAAACCAATCTAGTCCGGTGATCGCTAGTTCCCACCGAAGTGGATCGCAGTCCTGCCTTAGTGGAGACGGCTTGCTCTGTAGAGCACCGATAGGACGGTAAGGGCCCGAAAGGGCTCGCCATCCATTCGAACTCCGAATGTACAAGCGTCGTAGAGACTAGGAGACGGGTTTATGTGGGGTAAGCCTCATAACCGAAAGGGGGACAACCCAGACTAAAGTTAAGGTCCCCAAATGTCTGCTAAGTGTCAAACAGAAGGGTGTTTTCAGGCAGAGACAGCAGGAAGGTAGGCTCAGAAGCAGCCATCCTTTAAAGAGTGCGTAACAGCTCACCTGCCGAGCTCGGGAGCCCCGAAAATGGACGGGGCTCAAGTAGACTACCGATACTTTAGACCACCGGCAATGCCGGTGCGTGGTAGGTGGGCGTAGTGATTGGGTAGAAGCTGGGCTGTGAAGTCCAGTGGACCGATCTAACTATTGCAGATCCTGGCGGCAGTAACAGCGTAGCCGGGTGAGAATCTCGGCGACCGAAAGGGCAAGGGTTTCCCGGCAATGCGTCGTCAGCCGGGAGTTAGCCGGTCCTAAGAACAGCCTCAACAGAGCTGTCCGAATGGGAAACTGGTTAATATTCCAGTGCCTTGGAAAATCGTTAAAACCTTTCCCGTTGCTTCAGGATAGGGCGAGCAGAACCGTCGTTCTGTTTAAGTATTCGAGTCTGGGGGAGTGCCGCAATGGCGAGAACCTGGACGAGGTATGAACGGCTCTCCGCAAGGAGGGTTCGCTTGATTCCAGGAGACACTGAAAGCGGGAGAAGGAAGATACTTCCAAGACCGTACCGAGATCCGACACTGGTGCCCTGGATTAGTAGTCTAAGGTCTGTCGGGCATACCGTAAGGCAAGGGAACTCGGCAAAATAGCTCCGTACCTATGGTATAAGGAGTGCCTGCAGCTTTTGCGAGGAGCAGGAGCTGCAGGTCGCAGTAACAAGGGGGTCCCGACTGTTTAATAAAAACACAGGTGGTCGCTAGTCCGAAAGGATGAGAATGGCCTCTGTATCCTGGCCAGTGGCGGTACCTAAAACCCGGGTTCAACTGGGCTAAGGGCCGCTAAACGCCGGGAGTAACTCTGACTCTCTTAAGGTAGCCAAATGCCTTGTCGGGTAAGTTCCGACGTGCATGAATGGAACAACGAGGGCCCCTCTGTCCCTGCCTACAGCCCGGTGAAGCCACATAATGTGGACGAACAGTCCACAAACCTCTGTCGGGGAGAGAAGACCCTGTGGAGCTTTACTGCAGCCTGTTGTTGCGTTATGGTTGCGTATGCAGAGTGTAGCTGGGAGTCAGCGAAGTTAATCCTCCGGGGTTAATGGAGACGCCGTTGTAACACCAGCCATTCGTTACCGTTTCGCTAACCCGTTCTAACGGGGACAACGGCAGGTGGGCAGTTCGGCTGGGGCGGCACCCCCTTGAAAATGTATCGAGGGGGCCCAAAGATTGGCTCAGGCGGGACAGAAATCCGCCGGTGAGGGCAAAGCCATAAGCCAGTCTGACTGGATTCCCAATGATACGGAATTCAGAGGCGAAAGCCGGGCTTAGCGATCCATCATGACCTCACTATTGGGGGCTGATGGTGACAAAAAAGTTACCCTAGGGATAACAGGCTCGTCGCGGGCGAGAGCTCCTATCGACCCCGCGGTTTGGTACCTCGATGTCGGCTCTTCCCATCCTGGTTCTGCAGCAGGAGCCAAGGGTGGGGCTGCTCGCCCATTAAAGGGGAACGTGAGCTGGGTTTAGACCGTCGTGAGACAGGTCGGTCTCTGCCTGACAGGGGCGCGGTTGTTTGAGGGGAAGTTGCCCCTAGTACGAGAGGAACAGGGCAACGCAGCCTCTGGTTTATCAGCTGTCCGACAGGGCACGCTGAGCAGCTAAGCTGTCTAGGATAACTCCTGAAAGCATCTAAGGAGGAAGCCTTTCCCGAGAAAAGACAACCTTCCGAAAGGAGAAGGGTGGCCATAGAAGATGGCGTTGATGGGATGGGGGTGTACGCATCAAGCTTCGGCGAGGTGTTCAGCCCGCCATTTCCAATAACCCAACGCACCTGCAAGAAACTAGCGTAGTGGTCAGCCAAAAAGGCATGCATTGAAATACGTAGAGAACATTGGTAAGCGAGAATGCGGATTAATCTATATTTGACGGTCTAAACTCACGGTTTTTAGTGTAATAACCATTAAGAGATTACCGGTTCAGTCAGTTGCTCGGAGGCAATTTTTCCCTCTTTTAGAGTTGCTGGGATGACAGGGTGTACTTGCAACAGTATTTGTAATCATGTTAATAACATTAAAACTGCATCGGAAATTATTAATGAACAGCCTGAGATAAAACTAGTGCCCTGAATGAAGCACAAATTGCACTTCATCCAGGACTGTTCCCCATCGGTTTGGTCGATGTAATCATCGGGTATCTGCAATGTAATTTAAATCATGCTGTTTTTACGACAGAAGTAAAGTTTATTGTCTTTATTCTGTGAAGAAGAAGATATTTTAAAGAGGAACATGTATATCACTTGACAAATATTGAGCGGTGATAATAAACAATTCCTCTCGCAACAA
>WJXE01000190.1 GCA_009665115.1 Nitrosopumilales archaeon | reverse complement strand
GAAATAATCCTGTCAGGAGAGCTATTCTAATATTATGATCACAAGATAAGAATGTCGCAGTACGAAATCTAAATTATCAGTAGAACTCCGACGATTCCAGTCTAACGCTTGGCTTGTCAATAGCTAGGCGTATACTTCAATAACTAGGTGACCTTATCGAGCAAAGTTATTTTTGTCTGTCCTCAGCCGTCACTAGTTTAACTTCCGCTGCCATGGTTGTAGTCACTTTTTCTTAACTTGCCTTACATCGATAGGTTGGACCCACTCAGACAAGTCAGCTCCGGTAACAGTATCATCATCGCTTGGAATCAGATAAATAACATCGTGTCTTGGAGGAGTCAGCTTTTGTGTTCTTAGACTTACCCCTACAAATACAGCAAGCGACACTAGTGGCGGGATCATTGTATCTAAGCCAAGATAAGCGGCGTATGGACTGCTAGGAGGTGCAGTACTTATCATGAAGTAGAGGATCATCCTCAGAGTCGATCCAACAACAATTGAAGCTATTGCTCCAGCAGTAGTAGATTTTTTCCAGTATGTTCCGAAAACCAATGGCACGAGGCAACCGGCCAATACAATGTCAAATGCAAGTACCAAATATCCCCCTGGTCTTGGAATAATAGCTCCAAGCGCGAAAGCAGTGAAGAACATGGGTATAACAAAGAGCCTTGTTGCTATCAATAACTGGCGGTCAGAAAGACCGGGCCGTTTAAGAATATGCTTAATAATATTTCGTTGGAGCATGTTTCTAGACAAAACACTAGCAATGGCCAGAGTCCCTCCATTTGCAGTTGACATGCCGCAACTTACAACGCTCACCAGCATCATAATACCTATTATCGTAGGAGAGTGGGTTATTGCGACTATCGGGAAGAGCGTATAGGGATCGCTGATCTTGGGTTCTAGTGTATGCCCAATAATACCAATCATCGTGACCGGAATCATTATTAGCAATGTCAGACCGGCTGCCATATAGCAGCCCTTTTGAGCGGTTCGTCCGCCGTCGGCCGCAAACACTCTCTCCATAAAGTCCAGTGCAACAATATCCCCTATTCCCAAAGAAATAATTGTAGCCCAATTAGGCAATGCACCACTCGCGGGGTTGGTGACAGCCAATAGTCCAGACATATCCATGAAGTTTCCAGGGACATTTGCGATAATCGTTTGCAGACCTCCTGGAATTGGTGACCACGGACCAATGAAATAAATAAAACCTAGCCAGAATCCGGCTACTGCCAGATAAATATGGAATATGTCCGTATAGGCACAAGAGAACAGCCCACCGAAATATGTGTACAATAACACTATTGCGGTAGAAATTAACATCGCATAAATTAGCGGTATTCCTAATACTACGGATAGAATGTAACCGCTCGCGGCAAGATTCCCTGCGACTAGAACTATGAAGCTTATGGACATTAGGGTTCCAGACATTATTTCCGTAACGTTTCCATACCTTCTAAAGTAAAAATCCGCCAGCGTAATCATGTTCATTCGGTTAAATATTTTACCAAAAAAGGCTCCTGTTAAGACAAGACAGATCGCCAATCCAAGATCAAGTGTGCCTCCTGCCCAAAATCCGCCAGTAAATGTCGCTGAAACATTTCCTAATGATGCATTCCCATCTACTGCTTCTGAAACAAGCATGGTTCCTATGAAAAATAACGGCAAACTCTTACCGGCTACGATATACCGCTTGCTGCTTTTTTTGACGAGTTTACCTGCTAAAATGCCTATAACAGCGGTGGCAGCCACAAAGCCCATAACGACTATAGGATAAGTAATAGGAATGCTAGTCACGACAAGCCGTATAGCTAATGCTTAATTATATAAGCATGATGTTACTCGCTGCCTCAGCAACTAAAATATCTCAAAGTATTACCAACAACTATCCCACCATGGGGATGCTCGTACGAACTAACTGTCATTGCCGATAAACAAAAGAGACGTCTAACTCAGTGGTTATATAGGTAGATGATGTGTAGGCTTCTCAGAAGCTCCCGTGTGTTTATATTCTATGGTCTCTTGCCATGTGCAATCTAAACGAGGACTCGCTGTTGAACTCCTCGTCACAGGTTATGCATAAGTAAGTAGTGTTTTTATTGTGCATTTCGTCTGCATGTTTCAAGAGTTCATCTCGATCTTTGAACGAACTCCCACATCTTCCACATCCATATTTTCTTTTGCCGAACAATTCTACCTCTGATTTAGTTGAATTTTTTTATTTAACAATTACATATATCCTGGCTGTTATAGCAATGGCATTAATGTCGGATTTAGATAGCCCTCAAGATTTGCTTCAGTAATTTACTTTATTTTCTTCAACTTTGTATAAAGAAGTGGATCTAATTTTCTTGCTTTGTCAAAGCAATCCTGTGATCTCTTGAGTTCTCCGAGCATAGATAGAGCCCTACCCTTGTTGTACCAGGCTTTGGCATAATTTTCTCTACATTCTATGGCCTTGTCAAAACACTCACTTGCTTCTTTCAGCCGGTTAGACCTAATAAGGCTCAATCCTTTGTTATGCCATGTGATCGCGTTTTTTGGATCGATTTCGATTGCTTTTGAAAAAGATGCGAGAGCTTCTTCTGTTTTCCCTTGCTTATCTAAAATCAAACCTCGGTCTCCCCATGCAAGGTCATTTTTAGGATTTATGCCTAGAGCCTTGTCAAAACATTCAATTGCTTTATCAAGGTTGTTTGAATTCGCCATGTCCTCACCATATTTCACATACTCGTCAGACGCTTCTTTCCTACTAACCACCTTGTGCTTTATTGTACTATTATCTTGTTTTTTCTTTGAAAACCAACCAAATACCATAATTCTAAATCACTTGATAAAATAAACGCTACAGACAAAAGATCCGCCACTCATTTCGGAGGTTCGTGGTCTTCTTTATACAACTGATCATCCTTTTTGTCTCCCTTTAATCCTATCGTGCCAAAGTACAACAAAACGCCACTTGCAACTAAAATGGCAGCAAATATGCCATATACAACTGAAAGATCCACGTTTTTCAGTCTTTTGCTAGTTATTTAAATTTTTAATAGAAGATCTCGACCTACAGTACTAATATCCCGATGAAGAGGCATTTATATCAAATTTCAGATGCACCATCGTTCGATCAATATGCTTAAGAAATAGTTATCAACTATAAAATAGCGATTAAGACATGGGAGCAGAGTTCTATGGTGAATCATACAAAGGAAATGATGAACCTATATTTGGGGGCATACCCACATTTTTGAAATTACCTTGGCTTAGAAGTCATGAAGAATTGAAAAAAGTTAGGCCCGATGTAGCTATCATCGGAGAACCGTTTGACTTTGGTACTACAATACGTCCTGGTGCAAGATATGGTCCAAGAGCGATTCGTGCTGCTTCGACAGTACCTTCTCCGCCGTATGAGCACTTCAACATTGAGACAGGCATGGATCCTTTCGGGGTTTTCAAAACTGCAGACTATGGTGATGTAGTTGTCTCACCTGGAGATGTCGTAGAGTCACTGAAAAGGATGACTGACAAGGTAAAGGAAGTACTTGATATCGACGGACTTCCAGTCATGCTGGGTGGTGACCATTCAGTCACATTTGCAAACGTTAGAGCGTTTGCCAAAAAATACAAGAATATTGGGATGATTCATATCGATACCCATGCTGATTGTGCCCCGCAAGGACTGTGTGGTTTTAAGTACGACCATGGGGCGCACATCAGGAGAATTATGGAACTAGGCTGCCTAAAAGGGAAGAACTATACTCTAATCGGTCCGCATGGATACTGGCCTGGACCAGACCTTTACAAATGGATGGCAGACCAAGACTTCCAATGGTTTACCATGTTAGATGTGGAAGAGTTAGGAATTGACCAAATCGCAAAGGAGGCAGCTGATAGGGCCAATGATAATGTTGATGCAGTCTATATCAGCTGGGATATTGATACATTTGATCCGGCATATGCGCCGGGAACAGGGGAACCAGAACCAAACGGATTAACATCGCGGGAAGGAATGAGATTAATGCGTTTGTTATCAACATCATTTGATCCAGACAAGTTCGCGTTCGACCTAGTAGAAGTCGCGCCAAATTATGATGTGAGTGATCAAAACTCGTACAACGGTGGAATTACGTCCGGATTAGCCAACAGGCTAATTACAGAGCTTCTCGCAGGATTGGCACTAACAAAGAAAGGCGAGACTGAGGGCAATCCAGTAAGACCAAAGCTCTATAGAGGTACAGGACATACTTATGACTTTGGCAAGCCAAGAGC
>WJXE01000189.1 GCA_009665115.1 Nitrosopumilales archaeon | reverse complement strand
GTATGTATATGTTCAATATGTAAACATGAAGATGCGAAGAGCTGTTTCCAGGAAAACTGTGCATGCTGCCTTCTGACAAAAGGAAACTCTGTCATCGGACATTCCGTTAATCCATTGCATTAGAACCTCATATCGTTCATTTACACTGTCGCATTCATCTTTGTTTATCCTGTCCAAGGATAGAAGATGATGCAAGAGGATCTATTTGTATCCGTGTTCATTGAAGAAAAAGAGATCGTGAAAGGGATGTCACGTAATATAGACTAGTTATGCAACTATGCAGTTTCCATGTGCTAAAATTGGAGATGGTCTATTCGACCATATAGTTTCTTATAGTCGGAATTATGAAGGAGGGATCAACATCAGGCTCCATACTGACAAGCAACGTTCTGCTATCTTTTAAGCTTAGATATACAAAAGAGATTTTTGCCATTTTGATGAATCCATAACCGAGGTCACCTAGAGTGCTCGCCAAATCCTTTAATTCTTTTAGGTGCGATATTATGCGCAGGTAAAAAAGATCATCTTTGTCTGCCGGCAATAATGGAGAAACCTCCTTCCTCATACCGCCTTCAATGAGTTTGGCATCTTTATCCAATACACCGACAAAACGAACTCTAGGATCCATGTTCATTATAGTATTACATATGTCCTTTAAATTACACGGGGACAGGATATCCATATATACATTGACACCAGCATGCTTTACTTTTCGTACAAGTATCATATAATAATATGGTATGTGTTAGTGCCGCCTGCCAATTCCCATACAATCTCAGGTATGTGAGTTATTCCTTCTTTATCAAACAAAGAATCTAGCTTGCTGCGAGGTATCTGGACTTCCGCACGATTAGGAATGAAGTAATTGGCTCCGAGGGAGATAGATTATAAGCCATTTGGAAAATTATCACTTGAAGGTATGGAAAAGGGGAAAGTGGAGCCATGCTTGATAATAAAAAGTGTTGCCGTTGAGCATTTATTGCACGGGCTGCATGTAACGACAGATGTTCTATAATTCAATAATAAGTATCCATTAAAAGAACGACCCAAGTGGTTGAAGTTAGCTTTACTGGGCTATGTGCAACATACATTTTAGTGCCATTTATCGTTTCTGTGTTAGAACCTAATTTTCCAGTCATTGCACTTTTGAAACTCTGAAGATTAGCAAATGACTCTATTTTATTAGATAATTGTTTTTCTGAATCAGATACCTTCTGGCCAAGTTGGTCACAAATCTCGATCATGGCATCGATAATATTGCGTGGCTTTAACCTAACATAAAGTAATTAATAAAAAATATCTCGGATGAGTCTATATCAAATATCAAATATCAAATATCGGATAAATATATACTAAAGCGGGAAAGGAAAGATGTTTTACAGGAGAAATATATATTGACATTCTCATTAGCTGATGAGTTAAGGCGTATTGCTAAAGGTGAAATTCTTTCTGATAGCTGGAGCAGGGAAATTTACTCAGTAGATGCTAGTCATTACACTATAAAACCCTCTATGATAGCTTGTCCATCAGATGAATCAGATGTAGAGGAAATCTGTCAGTATTGCTTTTCAAAGAGTTTACCCATAACAGCAAGAGGAGCAGGAACCGGTCTCCTTGGACAGGCCCTTTCAAATAGTATAATTATTGATTTTACACGTCACATGAACAAAATTCTTGAGGTTGGCACTGACTATGTCGTTGTCCAACCAGGATTAGTTAAAGGCATTTTAGATAAAGAGTTGAAAAAGAAGGGAAAATTCTTTCCGCCTGATCCCGCAAGCAGTAACTACTGTACAGTTGGAGGAATGATAGCTAACAATTCAAGTGGTGCGCATTGCTTAGCTTATGGCAGTACAATAGATTTGCTACAAGAACTCAGAGTTGTTTATTCTGATGGAATTTCTAGGCTTATCAATAGTAACAGCAGCGATAGAGAAGAGAAGGATCGCAGGATCACAGATTTGTTAAGATTATTGTCAGCTCATAGAGATATTATTCAGAAAGGATATCCAAGAGTAACGAAAAATTCGTGCGGTTATCGTCTTGATAAGGTAATAAATGACAAAGCCTTCTTTCCTCATAAAATATTTGCTGCTTCTGAAGGAACTTTAGGCATTGTGACTTCTGCAAGATTGAAGATCATTGATATTCCACTCTACCGGCATTTGATTGTCTTAGGTTTTGAAGATTTATTATCTGCTATATCGGTTGTTCCATTTATTTTGAAATTTTCACCTGTCGCTTTAGAGATACTTGATAACACAGTCGTTCGATATAATGTATCGAATAATAGCAATAATATTAACCAGCAGCTTCAGAACGAAGAAGCAGGTTGCCTGTTATTTATAGAATTTGCAGGCGATAAGCTTGCAGAAGTTGAACAAAGACTTGATAGTTGTAGTGACAAATTGTCTGATAAGTGCATCATAATAGAGAGTGCAGCTGATGAACAGAGCTTGATCCGAATGTGGGGAGCAAGAAAAAATGCACTAAACCGAGCTATGAAATTGACAGTTGGAAGTAGAAAACCTATCGGATTAATAGAAGACACTGTAGTACACCCGGATATGTTATACGATCACACACAACAACTTTTACAAATGTATTCTGAAAATAAACTAGACTATGTTATATATGGACATGCGGGGGATGGAAATTTGCATACAAGACCACTAATTGACATACACTCTCAGGCTGAAACTCAACTAATAGACCGTCTTGCCAATAAAGTCTTTGAAAGAGTCATAAGAGCTGGAGGAACGATTACAGGTGAACATGGTGATGGGTTGGCTAGAGTAAAATACATCGAATCTGTGTATGGACCAGAGATCTATTGTCTTTTCCGGGAAGTTAAGAGATTATTTGATCCAAGATGTATTATGAATCCTGGTAAAAAGGTAATTCAATATAGAAATTAATAGACTACTAAGTATTAACGTTCGAGATTAATGAGTGTTATGACAGGATCTTCCCCATACCAGCTTTGATTCCAGTACGATGGTGATGATAAACTTTCTACAATTTCATTTAGTGCACCTGAATTAAGGATTCCAGAGATATTGCCAGTTGCGAAGACTAAAACACAGTCTTTCCAATTCACGGGATAATTAGTATAAATAAAAAATGAATCTCCAGTTACTGCTAATAGTAACATTTTAAAATGCCTATAATCACGTCATTGGAACCGATTATACATATACACAACCTAATATCATAATTGAATTTGTATGTTTCATCAAAAGATATAGACAACGACTCTAGTTCGGAATTCATACAAGACGGACACGCCTCAACAGATCTATAAATGACAATATTATCCTAGAGATCTACGAAGATTTGTTGGAACACGAACCATCAGCTAAATTACCTTCACAGCGGAGAACCAAAGCATGAAATGGAATGAAGAAGAGTTCCCTGATGAGGAGTGTTATAAAATGATGAAGCACAATCTGATTAAGTAGAGCATAGTGAAAACGTGGAAGGGAGGAAAGACGATTCTATTGAAGGTGCATACAAGTCAACACCTAGATAGGTGGATACATGTTCTACGAGTCCCTTCGATTACCCAAATCATTTTCGAATTCAAAACTGTATTCTGATATCAACTTGCTTCCTTCATATGTTATTTTGACCCTACCGTGGTCTCCAGTATTCGAATTTTCATTTTCCTCTAGCCAGTGATGGTTTTTTAGAAATTCAATCCATATAAATACAAGTTGTCTATCTCCTTCAAAAATGTCATAGATAATTTGGTCTTTAGAAAGACCATCTGACAGACATTTTAAAATGTAAATTGCTCCGGTTAATCCTGATAAATAATCAGGTTTAGTAACTTTTACTATTATTGTTTTCTTATTATTGGAAATTTGTTCAGTCATCTGTATTTACTTTGATCACACTCACCATTTTCTTGTAGACAACAAATTCTTTCCACAGCAAACAACAACAACCATGGCATAAAATCTAAAGCCGTTTTCAAATCTGATTTTTGCTTTTTGTAGTCACTTTGTCAATGTCATCTGCAGTATATTTTAAACGTCGTTCGCGTGCCTCTATTTCTCCTAAAATTATTGCTTGCTTATCAATACAAAGACTATGATAGCTATCCAATAATGAATGTGTTACTTCTTTCATGTTTTCGTCCTTACAAACAAACATCTTTGCTATACCATTCAGAGGTATCCTGTTTCAACAAAATTCATTTAGGTCTTAACCTCTTATTCTCTCGACTCCGTCAGATCTAGAAAATTCCAGCATTACTCCCCTCTCAGGAT
>WJXE01000188.1 GCA_009665115.1 Nitrosopumilales archaeon | reverse complement strand
GCCTAGGAGCAACCAACTTCCATTTAGTTTGTTATTTGTATGCAAGGTACGGCGTACACTCTCGGGAGGGCGGCAGCGTTAATTTTGTATTTTTTTTATGAAAAGTTTTAAAAATTAATGCTGCATATGAGCGTGCGAATGACCACTCTGGGGTCTTGGTGTACATTGTTCTAAAAACTAAAGCATGACCTACCCAAAGACCAGGGTAGGAAAAAAATAACGCATTAAATTTAATACGTCTCGATCCAGGGGAGAAACTAACAGTCTTGGTCAATCTGTACGCCAATTCAGACACGGAATCGGTTGGCCTCCCTGGAGGACAACCGATAAATCCGTCAACCACCAACTCAAATTCCTCGTTCACGAATACTATCGAGTCCGACAGGTCGTTCTTGAATTTATGCAAGCCAGACAGGATCATTCTTATTATGATTCAGATCGCGTCGGTCTAGTACAGATCAAGAGGATTAATCAGACACAGTGAATGGTCCTTGTCACTACTTCAGCATTTGATGCTGTAAAAAAAGAGGCAGAAGAAGTAGAACAAATTAGAGCAATTAAAGAGGATAAGGTACTAATCAAGCCATTCAGATTTAGTCAATTATTATCCTTAATTATAACAATGATAATGAATTAACCGTAGAGCACCAACCCCTAAACGCGTCAGTTAATATTACCATTATGGTTATTTTAGCTGAGGCGGTATAATGAGATGCAATACGTGCGGTCTTGAGGAGAGCATTCCATTTCGGTGCAATTACTGTGGAGAATCGTTTTGTCATCTTCATAGAATTCCCATAAATCACTCATGTCCATTTATAAATAAATATGCAGAAAAAAGAAGGCTTATGATGCAAGGCAACTATGATGATGGCCCTGCAGCATCATCATTTAGTAATAGCATTGGAAGGTCATTACTTAGAGCAATAAAGATAAAAAGTTCAAAAACCGAACTGTTACACCTCTTTATTGCTACACTTTTAATAACCGCCGTAGGTTTATCATTTAATGATTACAGGTATATCTCATGGCAATTTCTTGCTATATTCATTAGTGCTTTTCTTGTTCATGAATTGGCTCATAAATTTCTAGCACAGTATTATGGAAGCTGGGCTGAGTTTCGTGCACAACTATATGGACTTATAGTTACAGCAATTTCAGCATTACCCATTATGCCATTTAAGTTTATAGCTCCTGGTGCAGTTATGGTTGGATTATCTGACAGAAATAAGTTTGGAAGAGTTGCACTCGTGGGACCATTGACTAATTTGGTAATGGGATTTTCATTTCTAATATCGACTTATCTATTTCCACATCATTCGTATTTGTATGCAGGTGCATCATTCAATGCATGGATAGCAATGTTTAACTTGTTACCATTTGGAGTACTAGACGGACAGAAGATCTTTGATTGGAATAAAATAGTATGGGGATGTGCCATGGCTACTACTATGGTTCTGTTCATTACAGCATATATCTAACCTCAGTTTTGTTCATATAATCTATCATCAGAAGCAAGTATATTATATGAATAAAAACGTAGTAAGAGGGACAATTACTAAATACCGTGGGCCGATTTCAGATTGGTTATCCTGCATTTCACATCATCATCAACAAGAGCAGATGATGTGGGGGCAAAAGATCATTACCAGACGACTGAGTTTGTGAGTGGTCTGTTGGGAAAAAAGGACAAGAATGAAGCAGCGACGACATGACATGACATGTTGAATGCATGTATGTATGAGCGAAGATTGGCTATTAGGAAACTGACTAAAGTAAATTCTTAGAAATACCTTAGTCCTAGTATCGCATATCGTTTCCGAGTTGATCTAATATCAAACTAAACAATAGAAGCTACTCCGTTTTAAACGTAGGTTATTGTATCCACAACAAACCTTTTAGCAAATTAAAACAACTTAAATTTATTGCCGCCTCTTGCACTAGCATAAGGCGGAGGACATTTCATTTCTTCAAAGTTATAGTAATATATTTGCCCTAGTATACGTTCGCCTCTTAAAATTCTTGTTCCATTATCACTTGCCAATGTTTTCCATGCACTAAAGCCTTCGTCAAAGCTGTTTAGATCAACACTAAGGTTTGACGAATCAGCTTGTTCTGTCAGATGTTCACGCCATAGCTTGACTCTAAGTTGTTGTGCAAGTACTGGCGAAGTGATACCAAGATCCACTTCAGTGGAATTTTTAAATCCATCGTTATCCATATTTGCAGAGCCAATAGTTATCCATTTATCATCCACTATCATTACCTTTGCATGTATATAGATCTGTTTCCTTTTTTCGTTAGCAGCGTTATGTTGTATTATCAAGCAATATGTATTAACACGACTCCCTCCAGCTTTTCTTAAACGTTCCAGATTTCTGTTAACATGATTGATACTTTCTTTTGAGACAAATCCACTGATAAACCCAGGGAGGTTTGGTTCCATTGGACTTACGACTATTACTTTTAGATTCTGCTCTTCTTGTAGTCTCTTGACAAGAAGCTGAGTTATAAGTTCACTCTGAAAAGCAAATTGGTTTTCAATGTATATGCTATACTTTGCTTTTCTAAACATTGCAGCATACCACGATAATATATTACTACCATCATTATCATCACCTTTATTATTCAGTTGCTTCCAAGTACGTAGCGCAATAACCTCTGTATCTCCAGTGGAATTTTGATTTTCAAATGATGGTTCAATTTTTATTCTCTTGGCCTGGTCGATATCTTTAGTTATTGAATATGTCCATCTCTGCATAAAATGGTAAATTAGATCCGTTACAACTGGACCTTCAACCATTGCATGTACGTCATGCCATGGCTCTGCATTTTGATCTCTTAAAGGATTATCAAAATCATGACTATTGGTATCCCATTTACCGTGAGACAAGTCTAGACCTCCACAAAAACCTATCTTGTTATCGATTACAATAAATTTCTCGTGATGACCGGATGTAAAGGTAGGGGCAGTATTATCAACCCTTACCATCAAATTTTTTGTAATTTTAGAATGTTGTACAAGTCTTTCTAGAGGCTCAAGTTCTCCTACTCTTCCACTCAATCCGCGTTTATGTGCGGTAGGTAATAGTCTAATTATCAATTTTGGTTGCCAAACAATGATTTTGACTTCTACTCCTTGTTTTGTCTTTTCAAATAAAAGATCTTGCAAGGGAGATGCAGTGTAATTCTGGTGAGATAACTTAATATTTTCAGGTTCTGATGTGCTGCCGCTTGAAGACCGCGCTAAATTATTGTTAATGAGCGAAGAAGATTGTGAATCTCCTCTTATAAACCTCAAGCGAGGATCCAGCTCATAATTGGCTATTAAGATACTCGTTTTTGCTTGGAAAAATTTCTCATACATCAGAGCGAATGTTTCTTGACCATCAATAGTTAATGTTACACAGTTGCCAAATGTATTTTCACCAAACCTAGTTCTCAATGTTATATCATCCTACCTTGAGATTCGGTTAGAGATTTTAATACGCGGGCTGTTCTTAAAGACCATATTCTTTGAATATGTCGGCGATCTTTGGCGTGAATAAAAATAAGAAATCATCTTACCTATCGTTATTACGATATACGGTCATCGTCAGGGCTATATTATCATATATAGCATATAAAGATTAAAGCTGAGCGCAACTTTCAGGCAGACATAACTTACTTTTTCCGAATTTTAGCCAGTATCTTCACCAATGATTCGTTCCCTTAATGGTGTTAGAAAGTATGTCATGAGATTCTTTATTCCTTCTCAGTGATAACCAAACGATTTTCTGTTAATAGCGTCACGTGGTGAATGATAGTCTTAAAATCTAACTTTAATTCGGATGCGATTTGGCGTATCATTGGCTGGATGGGATTTGATGAAACCAATTAGCTTCACTCTACCATCTCCTTTTCTTGTGCCGCATTTTAAATTCGACGATGTGCGTTCGAACGCCCTGAAAGACTCTCAAAGAACGCTGATCCGCTGATGAGCCACACAATGACTGATAGAGAATATAAAAGCTATACAGGACTCAATTTAGTAGATCTTAAAGTCATTCTCATTATTCCATTTGCAGGGGATGAAGATAGGAAGGCATATGAACTCTACTGGGTTTTATCTTCGTTTATTATCTTAGAATCAACTATGAATCTTTATATCATTTTCTGTCCAATTCAGCACATAGGCTGGTGATATATTAGTGTCTACAAAATCCAGTAATAACCGTGGGCGAGGCGACACTGCAACAACGGACGAGCCGTTAGAAGAATTGAATAGACAGTTAATGC
>WJXE01000187.1 GCA_009665115.1 Nitrosopumilales archaeon | reverse complement strand
GGTTGCTAGTCTAATTGCCTTTGGAGTAGTAGAAGGTTTTCTTCCACTCTCTCCTTTTTCTTGTTGTTGCTGCAGCACTTCTGTTTCATGACCTTCAGCAACTGGTAGTTGTTGCTGTTCTTTTGGCTGGACTTCTACAGGTAGCTCTTTGTATTCTTCCAAACTCGCTGGGATGTTACTTTCATCTGACATAATCTAACCTATAATAGTAAATCAAGGATGTTGTTCTTAAATATTCAGCGGAAAGTATCGCAACGACTAGTTTAGTGAAAACGCCTAACAAGGTGATGATAAGAAATACCTGGCGGGCCACCGTGGCCGCTTCCATCAGCCAGGCGTTTTGTGTTTGTGTTTGTGTTTGCGTCACCCTAGCTCGTTTCTTCAATCCGATTTGCCTTCTTACATCTCATACTAACAAGAATATAAGTATCATCATGTTACTATGCTTACTTTAATGAATTTAGTGAGCAGCTATCAAAATGACGGCTGATAGAGTATGACTTGTCACACATGCTCATTAGGCCTTGACTAGCTTCCACAGCCACAATTAAATACCAAGACTATCTATGACATCATTTTCAGAACCCTACTCATTAGTAGGAGCCTTCTCACTTCGTATATTCCAAACGTCTTAAAATTTCATTTAGGAATTGTGATTAACACCTTGTTAGTAGCATCCCTTGTGTACAATGAGCTTACGCTTACATACTTACAAATACATTAGGTAAAAGGATTGGGAACTATAATGTTGATATGAAAACAGAGCAAGAAAAGATGACTATCATTATTTTTGCAGTACATTCGTCGAATGTATCACATAGTTTTTATAATAATATTTTAACATGCAAATTAACTCAAAAATTACATGATATCTGTAGACACCAAATTTAAATTGCCTTTCACAATTAACTCTATATTGAAAGATTGATAAGTTAATGAGAAATCCTTTCAAAAGATTTGGCACACCCAACGATAAGGGAATCCCTGCTAGGGAACCATATGGATATACAGGATCAAGATCATCAGGGCCTGTCTTGTCCTTTAACAAATTAAAAATTGTAGCAGGAATAATCACGTTTGTTGTTATTATTGTCATTATGTTCGAATCAGTAGTTGTTGTAGAAGCAGGACATAGAGGAGTTGTTCTGTATGTGGGGGCGGTTGAAAACCGTGTATTAGGAGAAGGAATACATTTTATCATTCCTTTTGCAGAGCAGGTAATCCAGCTGGAAGTACGTACTCTCAAATTTGAAGCAAATGCAACTGCCGCTTCTAATGACTTACAGGAGGTACAGACTACAATAGCATTGAACTATCATATTAGTCCAAGTCAGGCAAACATCATTTATCAACAGCTTGGAATAGACTACGCAGACAGGATAATTGCACCAACTATACAGGAATCAGTTAAAGCAAGTGTGGCTAAATTCAATGCTGAGGAGCTAATAACTAAGAGAGCTACTGCAAAAGCTGTGATAGCTCAGACTATCGGTAATACACTATCAGCAAGGGATATAGTTGTTGAAACAGTATTCATAACTGACTTTAAATTCTCACAAGCATTTGCTACTCAGGTAGAATCAAAAGTAGTAGCGTTCCAAAAGTTTCTAACAGAACAAAATAATCTATTAGCAATACAGGTAATAGCAAACCAAACAGTTAGTTGTACAAGCTCAAGCAGCAGCAAGGGCGAATGTAGCCAGAGCTAGCGGAGAATCTCAGGCAATCCAGGTCATCACTTCACAATTAAAACAAAGTCCACAATATCTTCAGTGGTTAGCTGTTAACAGGTGGAATGGCCAAATGCCTTATGCTCTTGGTAGTAGCGGCGGTAGTAATGGTAGTAGCAGTTTTGGTGGATTTCCTTTCTTCCAACTACCAAAACTGCCGACGCAGCAGCAACCACTTCCACCTACGCAGCACCAGACACTGCAACAAAACCAAACAAAACAATAGTTAGGTTGTTTATATACGGTAAGCTGAAGTAGATAGCGAGTTATTAATAACATACCTATTCCTCTGAGTGAAGTTGCCTTCTTTAGATTTAGAAGTAATAGCGTGCTAACCAAGGAGGAAGAATAGCATAAAGAGGAGATTGTCCACCTAACGGAGGAGGTATTGCAGGCTAAAGGTATCAAATGTGATGTTGGGATCTCAATCACTGAGGGAGAATTAAAAAGAAAACCACTATTGAAATGCCATTATTGCAAATTACAATATCATAGTACTGACGAGCGAAAAAACATGAGCTAGAATTGCATTCTGTTATCCAATAATAAAGAACCAGTCAGAATTTATTATATATCCAATTAATACTCTTCATCTCGTGTCCCTATGGTTTTGTTTTCAACAGATAGACAGCTACAATTCCCTTGAGCATACCAGGTCTCAAACCACTTTACTATTCTTTTACCGCATCTGGGACAGTTTGCCAATATTACAATAGCTATTAGCTTGATAATAGATATAATATTTTCTAATAGGTTCTCCCGTGCATTTCTCTTTGAGCGGGTTGTATCTATGTTCGAGTCTGGACTATTTGATACATTCGACGAATGTATTACAAGCGTTACACTATGAATAAATACTAATGTATCAATCAACCTTCTAATGGCAAGACCTACTTCAGTATTGATAATGCTATTTGCGACAATAGCGGTTCTAGTAACAGCAGTCATGATACCGCTGAATCATCTCGTATCAGCACAAAATAATTCAAATGCATTAACAACTACAACACAATCTAGCGCAACGGTGAAGGTCCAAGCTGGAGGAGGAAATAACACTTTTCCGTATGATGCATTCTATCCAAAGCAAATACAAATTAGCCCCGGACAAAGTGTAAGCTGGTATAATGCGGCAAAGGTAGGAGAGCCACATACTGTTACCTTTGTTCTGGATAACAAAACAAAGGCACAATTAAGTGCACCATTTGCTGTCAAGAATTCATCTAGTTTTATGTCTATACCTCCTAGTTCTAATAGCGAACCCGTCTTATTGCCAAACCAACAAAATCCTTCCATTACCATGATTATGGGATCTAACGCACGAGCATCGGACCCGAATGTGATTGATTCTACAGGTAAAATAGTCCATTTTAGCTCTAATGCCGCTTATTCTGTGAAAAGCAATGAAAAATATATCAATTCTGGTCTGCTCTTTCCCAAGGGAAAGGGACCACCAAATGGCAGCACCTCATTTACTTTAACATTTGAGAAAGCAGGAACATACAATTACTATTGTATATTACACCCGTGGATGAAAGGCAAGGTTTTAGTGAAGTAGTGTAGATTGGCTTACACATACTAAAAAAGGAGAGGGACGAGACATGTCCAGAACTTCCTGTTATTATTTTTATTCTGCTGCAACTGTAATTGCAATAGCTGGAGTACTTCATTTGGTGATGGCCTCTAACGTATTGAGTAGAGGGACAAATAACACTGGTATATTCTTTCTAGCGTGCGGGATTGTCCAATTATTTTTGGTAATACCTATGATAAGAAGATGGGGCAGACCATGGTATGTTGCTGGAATTGTTGGTACGATAGCATTAATTGTCCTATATGGAATGACAAGAATACATAATCCAATTACGTCAAGAGCATTATCGATTAATTACATTGGAATAGGAACAGAAGTATTTCAAATTGCTTTCATAATAATTGCTGCCATAATAATAGCAAGAGAAACAAGAAGAGAAGCTCCGCAGGTTAGCCAAAAAGAAGTAACTCGTTAAGAAAACCGTTTCACTGCAATCCTTATTTTTACAACCCTGATTATCGTGTTTGCTGCTCTTCTTTTTTCGTCTATGTATTTAGATGCACTTCCGGTTTTAATCGGAATAGCCGTACCTCATAATCCACTCCGGTAGAGGAATGATAAACCCAGTTTACCTGATTCTCTAAACGCATAAGAATATTTTTTAATATCTGTATAAATTCTAGGTAAAGGACGCCTTACGGGACGCGTAGCTTGTTTCTGCGCCATTCAAGGTTGTTACCACTGCTTCCCACTTGAGAGCTCAAATCCCTTGTTTCTCGACGCTTGTTTCACTACCCTTTCAAATTCACGTCTAGAAGGTTCCATACTATGTTCTTCAATACACGAGGAAAGCTTTATGTTTTGTGATATGTGTCGTTATATACGAATATATTTCCAGGTCAGAATTGAGCTCAGTTAGGTTTTTAGCAGTTGTTCCATATAGCACATCGGTCCATCGCTTCGTCATATAATGTCTACAAAGATATTCGCGGGAATCCCATTTGCTCGTAAGCCGATCCTTATTTTTCCTTGATTATATTCAACATCGCCAATGCTATCCTTGAATCCCCTTGATGCAAGGTGTATGTGAGAGGATTTCAAATTTATTTTGTATGTTCCATCACTTTCATTGTAACTCGCAGATACAAATTGCAGATAACCTCCATCTACTAGCTCGAATAATTCCCTGCAAACTGGCTGCATAATCTTCCACGCCTCTTCTTGAGTCAAATCTTTATTCAATATTATTTGCATTTCTATGATGTTCTTGACATTAGTAAATTTTTCTTTCCTTGGACGCTGAGCACATGAATGGCTATGTCTGATTCTGTTATTACTGTTGGATTCAAGACCAATACTTACAAGTTCTTTTGTTGAAAGAACAGCTAGTAGTGTAAGATAGATATATGTAAAAGAGGTCAACAAAAATGATATAATAATGGTATTATCGTTCCTAAACTATCTTGTTTTGATCCAAATACAGCCTTTCATTTTAGAAAACTGGATGATTTGAACTATCTAACAAGTAGAATTAATATCTCCAAATTCAGATTGAGCAGCGGCCTCCAATATTATTTACAAAAATATAGGCAGATGCTCGATATACCCAGGTTATGTAGGGCTCTAGCCGTCCCTGGAAAGATTGCGAAGAACTTTATAGAGGATAAGAAAACAAAGCAATACACAGAGAGACTAAATGATCTGGAGTATCTAACGGACAAAACTATTCACACCTTAGAAAATTATGTTAAAAACGAAAATGATAAGCTGATTACAGCAAACCTAAATAATAATCAGAAAGAAGCAATTTACACTGACATAAATGAATTAGCTGTATATTTGAATATGTACTATGATATCGAAACAGTGCGATCGGATCCATTAATATCTAATGAATATCCCTCTGGTAATCCGTTCGATGACGTTGTTGATGTTATGATCTATGGAGCAATAATTATCAGATTCAAATATGTATCAAGAGATCAGTCTTCGCCTCAAGAAAAGTTGGTAAGCTATCATCTTATGGATTTTAAAGATAAGAAAGTACTTGGTGTACATATACAAGGTGATGATAAATTTAGTATGTACAAGCAATGGGGACAAGGCGACGAAAGACTTGTGCCTATTTACCCAGACTACAATAACACGGTAATAAGATGGGGAAGGGAGGAACTGCTGGAGTATCTTTTGAAAGGTAAAGGAGACCGCGAGGATAGAAGAGAGCTTCTTTATTGAAATACGGTATTAACAAGAATACAAATAAAAATTTTAGACAAGCATATACGAGAAGCAGTAGAGGTAGTCAGGTCGTATGCGCAGGATCTCAAGGTTACGGGTACAGCAAGTAGGGAGGCTAGGCTGCCATTAAAAATACAAGAGCAAAATCACTTATAAACACTGCAAGTGCTATAAGAATCGCGCATAGTGGTTAGAATTAAAGCTCTTGAAGATCACGGAAGATAAAAAAAGAATATTGTGTGTTTGGTGTTATTTTTTTGTCCTATCACTATTTCTAAGGTTTCTAAGGTTTACCCCATCATTCCAGGATAATGCATCATTCCCTGGTGCATTCCCATACTAGGTCCCATCATGCCACCACGCATCAAGGCTGCCAAAGACAATTGGCCAAGAACTTTTCCGTTTCCAGCGTCCACTAGGACTCCATGGAAATTGTTACTG
>WJXE01000186.1 GCA_009665115.1 Nitrosopumilales archaeon | reverse complement strand
GTCTAGAGATTATGACCGAAGACATTAAAGAATCTATTCAGATAAAAATTACGAGTGGACCTACCCAAGGAACAAAGACTATCATGATCCTTCCAAAGATGGATGTGCTTTGGAATGTTAGACTCCGGGATAATGTGGGGATTTTTTACAGGAATAGTCAAAGGGCAAATTGCAGAAGGAACTGAGAAAGCTATACGTAGGACTTCAGCGGCAGCAACAGCATAATCTATATTTGTAGATCGAACTACTAGCTGCGCTGATATTATGGAGATTCCTATCTTAGTCGTGAACATAATATTAACGGCAATTATGTTCGCGATTTTTGGAGTATGGATATATTTATTGACCTACTTAATAAAATCGTACGAACGTTCTCCGCGACTGAAATGTTTCGATAAACCACTTATCAGTAAATTTCCCAAGGTAAGCGTAATTCTACCCGCAAGGAATGAAGAAATCTACATTACAAGGTGCCTAGACAGCCTGTTAAATCAGGACTATCCGAATTTTGAAATTATTGCGATAAATGATTCTTCTTCTGATGAGACTGGAGACATAATTTTACGCTATTCAAAAAAATATAACAAGCTTGTCGTCGCTGTCGACCCTGGACCCAAGCCAGACGGATGGGTGGGTAAGAGTTGGGCGTGTTATCAAGGTTATAGAAAGGCAACGGGAGACCTGTTCCTTTTTACAGATGCTGATACACAGCATTCACCTTCTCTTATGTCCCTTGGAGTAGGGCATCTTTTGCAGCAAAATCTTGATGCGATAACTGCTATCCCAAAGCTGCACTGCATAGAGACGTGGACGAAGATTACTCTGCCGATGCTTTCAACATTTCTTCATACAAGATTTTCCGCCTTGAGGGTCAATGATCCCAGGACTAAAATTGGTTATTTTTTTGGCAGTTTTTTCATAATCTCCAGAACTGCCTATGAACAAGTTGGTACCCACGAGGGTGTAAAACAAGAGCTCGTGGAAGACGGCGCCCTGGGCGGAAAAGTCAAGGACGCAAAGTTTAGGCTAAAAATGGTTCGAGGGGAAGAGAACATAACCGCAATCTGGGCCAGGGACCTGAATTCGCTCTGGCATGGATTGCGGCGACTAATGATCCCGCTATATACTCAGCACAAGACCAAGACATCTCTTATGATAGTTGCGGTGTTCTTTCTGTTGTTCGAACCTTTCATTATATTGCCATATTCATCTCTGCTTTTGTTCTCTGGCGACAGACATCTTATAACATACATTCTGGGATACGTGAACGTTCTAACGATCTTACTTATAGTATTGAGTAATGTTATTCATTCTAAGCTTAGCTTGAACCAAAGCCCGATCTATGCATTGGCATCTCCATTGGCTGGTGCGATCATCTCTTTTGCATTTATCTCATCGATCATAGATGCAAAAAAGATTGGCGCCGTCACATGGCGTAACAGACAATATACAATCAATGAACATCAACAGCATCCATTAGGCTAGTGGCGTTAGAATTCTAATTCTTTATTAGGAATGAATTGAATTAACAAGCAGAAGAATATGTTGGCTACCAAGTCTGATCCTGGCGTATATGAGACCTTAGTGAAGAGTTTGGAAGGGAGACATATTTCAAAAACTGAAGCAATGGAACTGTTCGTCTGTCAGGATCAGGATGCCATCCTCTCGACTGCCAGAAGCATCAGGGAGAAGACTAAGAGTGGTCCAATAACTTATTCACGAAAAATATTTATAAACCTGATAAACCTCTGTCGTGATTCATGCTCTTACTGTACTTATAAAAAAGAACCAACTGACAAATCGGTCTCTATGATGAGACCTTCCGAGGTCCTTGAGCTTGCGCAAGCCGGGAAAAAATTAAGGTGCACAGAAGCCCTTTTTGTTACCGGAGAAAGGCCGGAGCAGAGGTATGCCCAAGCAAGATCCTGGTTACATTCTCTTGGTCATTCTACGACAGTCGAATACATAAGGGAAATGAGTGAGATGATACTACAAAAAACAGGTTTACTTCCACACACCAATGCTGGTAGTCTAACAAAAAAAGAGATGTCACTTTTGAAACATACTAATGTTAGCTTGGGCGTTATGCTCGAATCTTCTAGCGAACGACTTGCCGCAAAGGGGATGCCACATGAAATGGCTCCAAGCAAAAATCCGAAAGTAAGAATAAAGACTCTAGAAAATGCTGGCGATCTAATGATACCAACTACTACAGGATTACTTATCGGTATAGGCGAAGAACCACAAGACATCATTGATTCTTTGTTTTTAATTAAAGATATCAACCAAAAATATGGCCACATTCAAGAAGTGATAATACAAAACTTCGCACCTAAACCAGGGACACAAATGTCAGGAACGCTGCCACCCGCATACGACTTTTTCTTAACGGTTGTAGGACTGGCCAGAATCGTGCTGAGGGGAATGAATATTCAAGTGCCTCCGAATCTGAATCCATACAATTTCGGAAAATATCTGAATGCGGGCATTAACGATTGGGGTGGCATCTCACCGTTAACTATTGACCATGTTAATCCCGAATTTCCGTGGCCCAGCATATCTTCCGTGAGAGATGTGACGCAAACCATGGGTTACTCTTTAAGAGCGCGATTACCCGTTTACCCCGAATTCTTGCTCGACAATAAGTTTATTCCCGAAGCACTCAGGGCCTACCTAGAGCCCCTATGCGACGGTTACGGACTTGTTCCGGAGGAATATTTAGCATGACACTCGACTCTATTTTGAAGAACCTCGACCCCGTAATCTCAGAGACTTTGGATCGGGCTTTGAGCGACAAGGATATTTCTGTAGAGCAGGGGATCGAGCTGTTCGATGCCAACGGAACCGAAATGAATATGATTCTAAGGGTCGCAGACGAACTTCGCAGACGGACAGTGGGAGAAAACGTTACATACGTGATAAACAGGAATATTAATTTCACAAACGTCTGCATCAAACGCTGTGGCTTCTGTGCGTTTAGTCGGGATTTTAGGCAGGAGGAAGGTTATTTCCTGCCTACAGAAGAGATTCTGAGAAGAGCCAAGGAAGCTTGGAGGTTAGGCGCAACTGAGATTTGTATCCAGGCCGGCCTACCTCCAAAAATGGATGGGAACTTGTATATTGAAATCTGTAAAGCGATAAAGAAAGAACTCCCCGATATTCACATACATGCGTTTTCTCCTGAGGAGGTTCTTTACGGAGCACTTCGGTCTGAAGTCTCAGTCGAGGAATATTTACGAATGTTGAAGGAAGCCGGCGTCGGTAGTCTTCCAGGCACAGCGGCCGAAATATTGGATCAGAAGATGCGAGACCAAATTTCTCCTGGGAGGATCAGCGCCAAGGACTGGATAAGGGTTGTCAAGCTTGCGCATTCTTTGGATATTCCGACCACGTCTACCGTCATGTATGGTCATGTGGAGTCATCATTGCACAAAGCAAAACATCTTGAGGTACTGAAGGAAATACAGAAAGGTACCCACGGCTTTACGGAATTTGTACCCCTTAGCTTTGTGCATAGCGAGGCGCCCATGTATAATAATGATAACAATAAGAATAATCATTATAATGGCGCGATGCCTAACATGAGGCCGGGCCCCAGCGGCAATGAAGTGATGAAAATGCATGCGGTTTCACGAATAATGCTAAATGGCTACATAAATAATATTCAAGTCTCATGGGTCAAAGAGGGAGCGAGAATGTCTCAGCTGTTACTCGGAGCAGGTGCGAACGACTTCGGCGGCACCCTTATGAATGAAAGCATCTCTACGGCAGCAGGTGCACAATACGGACAGCTAATGAAACCCAAGTATTTACATTCGATAATAAGAGAAGCGGGCAGAGTACCGGCACAGCGCACGACGCTTTATACATTAATCAAGGTATTCGGCCCCGAGCCCCGAGAATCGGAATCTAGTTTGGATAAGGCCGATCCCAGAGAATTTGGATCGTATCACGAATTAATCAAGCTGGACAAATTTCGATATAGAAACAAAACTTGATGAGTCAGAACTCCTAAGAATTCGTTTGCATTATTCAGGAATTTGTAACTAGACTTATCATGCCTAGTGATGCAGCTCTAACGTGACCGCATAGTGTCGCTCTAAACGCGATAGATCGTTGCATCTTGGTTGGAAAAATTAGACGCTCAGTATAGTACCCTTAACAAAATTTTCGAATTCGATGTCTGTCATTGACTTGCGAGTTTCTGTTAATATCGCAGCATCATTTCCTACTAGATAGCGAGGTAATATTGGCTTGGATTGTAGTGCCTTCAGTATAGTGG
>WJXE01000185.1 GCA_009665115.1 Nitrosopumilales archaeon | reverse complement strand
GCACTGGCCGCGATTCTGAAAAAAAGATTCTAGAGATCAGACACGCCAAGAGGGGTTATGGCAAGTGAGACCAATCATCTCATAAACCCATGTTCTATCTGACACACCACGTGACGGCTGACTGCTCGAATTGACAGGCCCTAACTGTTTATATCGATTTGCCGCCACATCCATGTGAATCGATCCGTTCAGCAAGTAGCTTATGTTAAAGCAGGGGCGAGAAGAATAAGACCATATTACCTAAATTATTGATTCTAATATCATTAACTGCATATTTTATTAGTTTAGGGTAGATCACCATATTGACAATAAGAACGAACGAATTTTTTATTCATCGGCTTAACATTATGGAAGAGATCAGTCATTGTCCTCTCCTCAAATATCATAAAGTAGAGAAAGTATTATCAGTACTACTTAACGTTGCCTAATACTTATGCTCTCCTCGTTAGCATCATAGTTGAGAATAAGTGCCTGTCTTCCCCACTCAACGATCCAGTCGAACTCATTTGAACCATCGCCATCGGGACTCTGTGTCGCCACATCCTGATTAGAAACAAATTCCAATACCTCATCTTTACTGATACGGCCCTTTTCGCTTCGTTTTACGAGATCAACTAATTTCTTGAATGTGTCTAAATTGATAACTACATCTCGTAACATTTTTTTTTGAACTTTTGGGCTAGCTACTATGAACAAATGTCCTTTTTCAGTTATAGACACATCGCCTGCTGTTACCTGAATTAGGCCTAGCATCTCTCCTGATTCAAGTATTGGCAGAAGGTCATCTAACTCCAAGCCTTGTTTAGAGGCAATTCCTGCTACGTCTGATTTTCCGCCGAGATCATCTAAGATTTCCAAGAATCCGAGAAGAACGCTGTAATGAACCTTTGGTATATCCAAGTTATTTTATATACTACAATAATCTTGGCATGGCTGTGATTTAAATTTTTATTTTGAGGGTTACAATCTTAACGTCAGTCGGAGTGTATATATACGAAGAGTTGAGTCTATATTGTTTTTATGCAATAAGTGTCGTTATTTGATCAGTATAGTCATATATTGAAGTATCACGTTTCTCGCGAGGTCTTGGTATGTCTATGTGAACTTCCTTCACCACAGATGCAGGCCTATGGCTCAAAACTACTACTCTGTCTGAGAGATAGACCGCCTCCTCGACGTTATGAGATACCATTATAACTACATCTGGTGTAGTGAGACGGTTGCTCCAAACTTTCAGAATTTCTTCTCTTAGGGCCTCGGCAGTTAAGGGGTCTAGAGAAGAGAATGGTTCGTCCATGAGAAGGACCTCGGGATCAAGTACAAGTGCCCTTGCAATACCGACTCTCTGCTTCATCCCGCCAGATAATTCACGTGGGTAGGCATTCTCAAAGCCTTCGAGACCCACTTCTTGGATGATATTAAGACTTTTTTTTCTTCTCTCATCCTTTGGGATATGATTAGATTCTAGACCAAATTCTACGTTTTCAACTACTGTAAGCCAAGGAAAAAGTCCAAATGATTGGAATACCATTGCCATATGGGGATCTACTTTTCCTTTGAGGGGTTCACCCTTCAATAACACTTCCCCTGTGGTGCATGTTTCCAATCCCATTATTATCCTTAACAATGTGGATTTACCCCCGCCAGAGGGTCCAACGATAGATATGTATTCGTGATGATTTATTGACAAATTGATTCTATTCAGGACTACTATTTTCTTTCCACGATCATCAATGTATTCTTTAGTTATATTTTTGAGCTCGAGCAAAGGCGTGGAGCCGCTTTCAAAAGGTTTTGGTACATTATCAAAATTCTTCATTAAAACTGGAGTACCGTCTAAAACGTAATCATCACCTCTTTCGTCGGAATAATTATTATTGTTGTTGCTAGGCGGACTTTCGTTGTAGTTATCCTTAACGTGGGCATATTTGCTTGTTTTCATGCAAATGATACATTAGATCGGATATTACATTGATATATATAGACAACCATTTCGTCTAGAGAATTAATAATTTTTGACTTGAATACACAATTGCTCTAGAAATTGAGGATTTTTAGAAATTAAGTATTCCATGCGAGCTAGCTACTCATGCTATATTTTCTAATCACTTTTCTATAAAGCCGTCTCCACACTAATCGATTAATTGCGATAATCACCGCTATCATGACTCCAACAATCAAGAATAGCAGCACTGTGTTTCCTAAAGTGTATGCGGCTTTGTCTAAAAGAGATCCTATACCAAGTACAGAGTATGTTTTGTTTCCATATATGAGGAATTCTGCGACTATCAGGGAGTTCCATCCTCCTCCCCAACCTGTAATGCTACCAGTAATAAATGAGGGGTATATCGATGGAAACAACACCCGTCTAATGTACTGGCCCTTGTCGGCCCGGAGTGCTTTTGCCGCTTCTTCTATATCTCCTGATATCGACCGTACTCCGCCAATTAGGTTGAACAGAATGTACCATTGCATTCCTGTTAGTATAAGTAGAATCGAAGGAAATTCAAGTCCGCCTGGTATATACGCAACAAGGATCGCCATAAAAGGAAAGAATGCAGTAGCAGGTATGGCTGCAAAGGTCTGAAACAGAGGCATTATCCTTTCAAAATTGGGATTGTGAGCAATCTTGATGGCTACAGGTATAGTCCAAGCCAAGGTTATAAGGTAGGCTGAGGCCAACCTAAGGTATGACAATAATAGCGCTAGTGGAATTTGAGAGACAATTTTTGCACTCCGTGGATCTTTGTAAAGTGAGAAGTACATGTTGGAAAGAGCAGAGAATGACTTGTAGATTACTCCGCCTTCTAGAACAATAACCAAAATCGCAGACATCGTTAGAACAGATAGCGTTATACTTACAAATAATCTGAGATTTCTTTTATTGTCGAACCAATGGTGGACGGTAGGAAATATTCGAAATTCAAAGGCAGATACTAATTTTCCTAAGGTTCGTATCAACAGGTTTGATTTTATATGTATCAGCGGCCTTGGATTTATGATACGTAAGTGAATGGGTTGGAATGCAACCCTTCTCAAAAAGAGTCGAGCAATGTTGTTGTTACTATCCTGCATAATGTGATGTCTAGCAAGATCAGGAGAGGAAGTAGAATAGTCATATCTGAAACGATTAGAATATGACTCTAGCGGTCTCCAAATGAAGAAGTCTGTTAACATAATAATTAATATCAATACCGCAATTGCTACCAAAGCCTCTACGTATTGCCCGGAAGCAACAGACTTACTAAGTAGACTACCCAAGCCGGGAAGGGTAAACGTATTCGAACCTACAGATATGATCTCAGCCGCTGTAAGGAAGTACCATCCGGCAGCCCAAGACAGAATGCTATTGTAAATTAATTTGGGTATACTTGCAGGCAAGTAAAGTCTTCGGAATTGCAACAATGGATTTGCTCTACATGACTTGCTCGTTTCTATCAATTCTGGTGGGATTGAGAGTACGGATTCATAGACTGCAAATATCATGTTCCATACCATACTGGTAAAAATTAAGAAGATAGCTGCTAATTCCACTCCTACTGGACTTCCACTAAATAAAGTGATAAAAAATGCGATAGCGGCAGGAAAGAAGCCAAGGATTGGAACTGACTGTAAAATATCTACGATGGGTATAATAATTCTAGATGCTAAGGGCTTACGCGCTGCTGTAATTCCAACAATAATAGCTACGATGAATGACAATGCTAGTGCTACGAACATCCTATAGATAGATGACATAGAATCGGTCAGTAAGTCTGTAAAACCTATTGATCCTATATTCCAAGTCAAAGCGGCATCCGAGCTTGTGCCTCTACTTATGATGAAGGTTAAAGGTACAACTAGAACAATTACAGTTATGACAAGTGCGATGAAAATGGCTTTTTTCTTGTCCATCTTTTTACCACTTACCTCCTGCGGCAATGCAACTACCTTTTATATGATCAAGAATGTTTAATTCACAAATGGTACAAGGAAAAAGAAGTAAATAAAAAAAAGAGAGGAATGTCATGATAAATCTCCCAACTAAGTGAAAAAATCAGACACATATATTTTATCGGCGAGAAATACCGAAGATCTTGTGAAGGCCATTGAATTAGGTGACCGAAATAATGCTCGATGATATCAAATATTTCGAGATAGCTGAGAGCAGTTAGTCGAAAACGACAAATACAAAAAAAATGCTATATAAACGGGATAAATATAATTAATACGCTAGGATATTTAGCCTTCATCGTGGTCAAGGTAGCTTTGATTCAGCTACGGTCACAGAAAAATCGAGCTGATTCAATTGAGCATGTTGTAAAGA
>WJXE01000184.1 GCA_009665115.1 Nitrosopumilales archaeon | reverse complement strand
ACTCCTGTTGACCTTGCTCATGGAGAGTCTATTCCATTATCGTTACTACCAAAAGGATTCATATATTATGGCGGAGGTCATTTACATAGAAGGATTGAACATAAACCTGATAATGGAAAAAGTATGATTGTCTATCCTGGACCATTATTTGGGTCCACATTTACAGATTTAGAAGATACTGCACAAGGTGAAAGGAGGGGATTCTATATTATAAGTTATGATAATGACAACGAAACAATAAAGGCCGACTTTATAGAAACAAAGATAGTTGATATTATATTCAACACTATTAATGTAAATCAAAATACTGTCAAGCAAATAGAGGATAAAATAAGCTCAATGGTAGAACAAATGGAGGACCTAACAGATAAAATAGTTTTGATTAAAGTAAAAGGAACTATGGTGTCAGGAAAGCGATCGGATATCAACTTTTCAAGATTTGAAGAAACACTTTCAGCAAAGCGTGCATTAGTATCATTCATTAACAGAAATAACCTTGTCTCTCCTGAGACTACCCAAGTGAAAGTCTTTGGGACAAGCATAGAAGAGATAGAAAAGAAAGTGATCAAAGAAAGAATAGCATCAATTAAGATTGACCCTGCTATGACAGATGAGAAAGTAAAGAATTTTATAAAATCCAAACTTATATCTGAACACGGCGAATTTACGGCAAACAAATTATTACTTGCTCTAAAAAAGGAAAAAATTGAAAACGAAACTCTAGATGACTTTGAAAAAAGACTCATGCATGAAGCAAAGACTGTCATGGGATTATCAGACACAAATAAGGAAATAAATAATATTGCTAATTAGAAAAATTAGTCTACACAATATCAGAAGTTATAAAGAAAATACAGAAATAGTCATACCTGCAGGCACAATCCTCTTTCAGGGCGACATCGGATGTGGAAAATCAACTATTCTCTCTGCGATAGAATTTGCTCTTTTTGGACTAGGTGATGTAGATGGCAACAATCTTCTGAGATCAGGAGAAAAGAAAGGATCTGTTCTTCTTGAGTTTCAAGTTAATAACAACAATTATCAGATCTTTCGAAGCATAATTAGACGCGATAAGAAGGTAACGCAAGCTGAAGGATATATTGTTGATGCAGATGTAGAAACGACTTATTCCGTAAGTGAAATGAAATCGAAGATTTTGAAGATTATTAATATTAATGAAAAAGCACAGACCAGAACGACATCTGTAATTTACCGTTATGCTATTTTTACACCGCAAGAAATGATGAAGCAAATTCTTTCAGAAGTGCCTGAAAAAAGGCTAGGGATTCTGAGAAGAGCCTTCAATATTGAGGAATACAGTACAGTCAAGAAAAATGCTGAGACATTTCTGGATTGGAGTACTGGTGAAATGCGTGTAAATTTTGGGATAACTAAAGATCTTCAAGAAAAGGAAACTTCATTGTATGAGCTCAACAAAAAAGTCGGTTTTTTGACAACTGACGTAGAAAAAGATCAGGTGAAAATATCAGAGTTAGACAAAAAAACAAAGCAGCTAAAGGAAAACATAGACAGTCTTAAACCGAAACAAGTTCTCGTTTTACAGCTCCAGGTATCCATACCACTTCTGAATAACACTATTGAAAGGAATCAAAACACCTTGAAGCAAGAACAAGAAAGATTTGAACTACTAAAAGGAGAGCTGGATTCCATCATCACCAAAGAGCACCTCGTTGAGAAGCTAAAACCAGCTTATGAGCGTTATATTTCTTTGAAAGATAAATTAAAGGAATTAGAACCAACAGTAAAACTACATGATATCGCAGAGAAAGAAAAGACAAAGTTAGAACAATTTATAGACAATGAAAGAAGAAACTTAGAATCAGAGACCAATAAACTAACGGAAGAGAAGAAGGCTGAATTAGAAAAACTTGAGAGAGAGGAAAAATCCATAAAAGAATTGAGCGTATTAGAAGAGAAAGAACTAAGCCTAAAAAAATCAATTTCGGAGCTCCCAACATTAAGAGAGAGATCATCCAATATTGAGTCTCTAATATCCAAGAATAGGGCTGAAGGATTAACAATGGAAGAACAAATATCCAAAAAACAAAAGGAAATTGAGAAGGTAATCAGTATCGGAGAGGGCGCTCCATGTCCAACATGCAGGCAGAAAATGAGTTTAAGTCATATCTCGAAAGTAAAAGCCGAATTTGATCAAGAAAAACTAGGGGTAGGAGAGCATATAGGATATTTGAACAGTACGATAACAACTTATGAGGATAAAAAAAGAGAAAACAAAATCCTTATAGACAATCTTGAAAGTAAAGAAGAATATTTAAAGGCAATTCAGCGCGAGATAGGTAAGTTAACTGAGAGGAAGAATTCTATTCAAAGGTCGAAAAAGACTCTTCAAATAAGAGAATTAAGGATAAACGAAAACATACAGAATCTTAGTAAACAAAACTATTCTCTTGAAAAGAGAGGGAAGTTATCACAAATTCTAAAAGAAATGGCGATATTGACCAAAGCCAAAGAACTCTATACAGAAACAGAACAAACAATTTCAAAACCCGAATTTGACAGAATTGAATTTAGATATGTTGAAAATTTACAGGAAATAAAAAGGAAGTCAAAAATTGAAAAGGAAATTCAAGATGTTAATATATCGATAGATGCTTTAAAGATTGAAATTAATTCTGACGAACGAAAGTTACATGAGAATGAAACGCTATTCAACAAGAATAAAGATGCAATAAGAGATTTAGAAGTATTAGAAGACACCATGGGAAGTTTAGAAAAGGAAATGTCCGAAATAAGGCAGAGGATTTCAGGCAGACGTTCAGAGCTCAAAATTTTAGAATCAAACTTGCATGAACTCGAAAAGGAAGTTAAAGATAAAAAGGCTCGTCATCAGAATATGCAGATCTTTCAGCAAACGAATAATTGGTTAGAGCAACACTTTATTCCAGCGGTTCAAGACATAGAAAGACATGTTCTTCAGAGTATAAATGAGGAATTTAACCAGTTATTTCAAAGATGGTTCGCTATTTTAATGGACACAGGCGATATTAGTGTAGAAGCAGACTCGAACTTTACTCCAATTATCACTCAGAGTGGCTATTCTCTAAGCGTCAATAGTCTAAGTGGAGGAGAAAAGACATCAGTTGCTTTAGCATACAGACTTGCACTAAACACTATGCTTAAGAAGATTGCAGGTATGGATAATGCTTTGCTAATTTTAGATGAACCTACTGATGGCTTTGGAAAAGAACAGTTAATTAGGCTAAGACAAGTTCTAGACGAATTAAAGTCTGCACAGATAATAATGGTCTCTCATGAGCGTGAATTAGAGAGTTTTGTGGATAAAATATACAGAGTAACTAAAGATGGTAACCAATCTAGAATTGAAGTAGTAGGTTATAACTAGTTTTCAATCTAGCCAGCCGATCAAGAGCCTTTATTGATCAAAATTTTTTAAAATTTAAAATTTATCATACTGATCTTGTCCGACATAACTAAAACCTTGAAATTGAGCCGCTTTGGACTGGATTCGTATTCACACCTGTAGCATACATTGCTGAACGGGGTATAGTTTAGTGCTGCAGCAGCCGTACTAGTCGCATTGCCGTAACCGCAGACGTAGTATTATCCCTCCATACTTGAAGGCCAGCTTGAAATCATTCTGAAAGATCACAAAGGCATTAAGCACATATTCGCATCAGAAACTTTCACCAACTGATTGGAACCCTCAGCCAGTCGCTAACTAAATCCTATAAGCATTGCTGGAGGGTTAGACAATCCATTGGTAGAAGTTGAGTACAAAGGCAGACAAAGTAATGTTATCCTTACGACACAAGGAGAAAGTACGTTGAAAATATTTGGAGAATAAAAGGGCCAATATTACAATTAAATTTCTTTTTTAGACGACCTACTCTACCCTTTGAACATAAACGGCGCCCCTGACCTAGGTGGCAGGCTAAGTATGACAGCATCCCAACGTGGTGACATTTACAACTAGTATAAAACATGTCAGACACTCAAATCGAGTGCTAGGGAACATTTTCATGCTTCTATGGGGAAAAAGTCCATAATCTACCCCTACCAACTCCTTAAGTAGTTGCGGAGCGAAGCCTCTCAAAAAGCCAGTTTTTTGATCGATTGAAAGGTCTGGAGATACTTAATAATATGTTTTACCTCCGCCTATTACTTGTATACAACTTGCTTAGAAGGCCGACGTATCCTCCCGGGAGGGCGTTACACTTTATTTTTGTATATTTTTATGAAATTATTTATAAAGTAATGTTACCTATGAGCGTGCGAATAGAACCTATTTAGTTTCATAGTGACAGCTGTTAAAAATCACATTTTGACCTATCCAAACGACCAGGGTAGGTAAAACAATGACGTACTAAACCTAAA
>WJXE01000183.1 GCA_009665115.1 Nitrosopumilales archaeon | reverse complement strand
GGAACAAATGTTTACGTAGTTTGGAAGGCATCCTCAATGATACTTAAAAGAAGTACTGATAATGGCGCAACTTTTGGACCTTCAGTAGATTTGAGCAAAGAAGGTTTTGAGCCTCACATATCGATATCGACAGGCGATGTCTACGTAGTCTGGCAGGATGCTAATTCTCAAGGTACAGGAGGAATATCAATCATTAGAAGTACAGATAATGGCGCAACTGGAACAAATGTTTACGTAGTTTGGAAGGCATCCTCAATGATACTTAAAAGAAGTACTGATAATGGCGCAACTTTTGGACCTTCAGTAGATTTGAGCAAATACTATGAGGGTCTGGTTAATTTCAACGGTGTTATGGATTTGCAGTTAGTCACATCGCAAGAAAATAATAATGTCTATTTAGGCTGGAACCAGCCGATTCTATCTCCAGTTGATAATAGTAGCTCGCTACATTCTGATGTGGTTTTTGCACGAGTGCAACCTGCTTTATTTGTGCAAAGTATCCTCTATTATAATGAACAGCTTC
Organism: Nitrosopumilales archaeon; assembly: GCA_009665115.1. Lineage (GTDB taxonomy): Archaea > Thermoproteota > Nitrososphaeria > Nitrososphaerales > Nitrososphaeraceae > Nitrosopolaris. The sequence goes on along the minus strand of WJXE01000183.1, from coordinate 5,364 downwards.
TTGCACCAGCAAAACAAACCCCAGCTGGAGGATCAGGAGAGCGACTTTTATCATTGGTGCGACCACAGCCTCAGATGGAGGAGGGTGTTTGGTTTTACGCCAATTACTGGAAAGGGCCTCTCACTAATCTTATTGTTGATGAACTTGTAAAAAGGAAAATCAATACAATTTATTTTTCGGCACCTGATAATGGCTCATTGGATAGTAGCTCAAAGGTTTTCAATTATGTTGATTTTATAAACTATGCACGAGCGAAAGGTATGCGCGTTTTAGGTGTTACTCTGGAAGACCCGTCCTTCGTATTCAGTACGGAGCCGGAATTAAAGAAAACCTTTGGAGATTTCATCAAACGAACAGAAAACATTTTTGATGGTTACGTTATTGACGTTGAGCCACAGGCTGTGCCAGGAGCAGATATTCACGTGTATCTTCCACGCTATATATATATGTCAAAAATCCTTCGCACCGTTGCAGATGAATATCATAGGGAATTCCTTGATAGCGTTCCAGCCTGGTATCATTCAGTGCTAAAGCAAATTGGAATATCTATTGGGCTTAATGCCTTATCAAGTAATCGCATAAACCTGATCGATTATACATATCCCACTACTGAAGCAATACTAAACAACATAAATGATATCAGGAGTGAGATATCTACCCCGTATATAGTCAATCTGATGATAACACCCGGGCATGGCGCGCCCCAATTATCCGGACAAGAAATTCCAAGAACAATTATCACACTCAAATCGAACCTATTGCCAATTGCGTTCGACGAAGCTCAGTATTTGCTAAATTTAGACAGTGGATTGTTTCCATGATCTATGAGGTGTTTAAGAGACTCTAATCCATTGCGTCACATCAAGGCAGCAAGGATTGCGGCTCATATCGATATGATCACGATAGCACGATCTCCGACAGTCTATCCTCAGAATAGGGGATCACAATCCTAGTTTGTTAAGAATATCAAATCATGTAATAATGTCATCTAGGACAGGGTATAGAATTCAAATATTCCACAGCCTTCCGAGTCTGTGCATTCCACAGATTGTCATCCCCCAAAGCAAGATTGGATCGATAAACATAAACAAATAGATCTAATAAGAATAACAAATATGGTGCTGCAGCACTTCCAAAGATGTAGTAATGCTAATTTGTAATCAAGACAAATCCAATGATCTAATGAAATGTGGAAAAGCAAGACTGTGGAGTATCGATAGACCTGGAGATACTGTAATGTACCTGTAGCTGATTCTCCTGAACAACGCCGGATGAAGTGCTGTCTAATCTCACGTTATAAGTAAATAATGCAGCCCAGAAAGATCTGACAGGTTCGAGATGACAGAAAAAATTTCTCTTTTAGTGAATTTCATAACGCGTAAAAGGGTCCTTCATTCATTTATTTATTTGTATATTACTTGTCATAGCTTCGTATACTTGGTGATCTCTTTCTTTGCCGAGAAAGTCGTGAATGTAAATGTGTGTGCCAAGTTTGAAGCTTTCAACGTATTTAACAATTTTATCTAGGTCTGCTTTAGAATTCTGAGTCACTACTGGGGACAGTGGAAAGTTAACTACGGTGACATTGTTCGTCATTCCGAAGGTCTGTTCTTTCTTAATCCATGGTATATCTGTAGGTACATTGGGAGTTAACAGAGAAACAAAAACGTTAAATCCGTTTTTCTTTAGCAACTGAAATTCGTCATCTATTGGATAAGGACCAAAGTACACCGAATTACCAAATCTTGTGATGTTTCCCCGCACAAATTTTGTTGGTAGGAGAGATGGCGATGAGATTTTTGATGAGATAGTGCTAGTTGATGAGGAGTTTTTTGCCAAAGGAGATATTATTGTGGTCTGATTTTTGGTTATAGAGGGAGCTGCTGTACAGTGGGGGAATTGAGCACATGTGGGGGGGAAAAACTGCTGTACATCCACAATCCTTGGCCCACGAATGTCTACGTTGGGAAAACCGGAATGTACCACTAATCGAGCTTCTGATGTTGATAGTGCACTTACTGGTAAAAATATAACAAGCAGTGTCGAAGTGATAACAAGTATATTAGTACTAATTGTACGCAATTTACTATTAATCTTTGTTCTCAATCTTTGATATTTTAGGTTTGTGATATAAAATATTGTGTGTAATACATTCTACGTGCGGGACCTTGGATTTCTTTGTCCTGGAATAGGACGATCTTTGTTAAGGTTCACCATATACACTAGGCGTATAGACATCTGCCAGATATAGAAGACACGGGAGATTCAGGAAACAAATGAAGCGTGGCTATTCCAAATTGTAAGATAGTCAACGAAAAAAGGCGGCAAGCCTACTTTCTGTGATAAAGTGACTATCCGAAGAGAACATTAAATCAAGGTTGGTTAGAACACAGAACAGAACAGAAAGGTCTGCCCGCACAGATCAACTAACGTCATTGATTCTTAATGGTTTCTACACAGGTAGGCATTCCCGTGAGTAAATGTATTCTATTTTCTACTTGGATTACTTCGGAGGAGCATATACAAAGTCTTAATATCCAACTTCGGTAATACTGTATCAACAGTTGAATTATGAGGATCCTCATAGCTGAAGATGACACTGATATTTCTGAATCATATAAGGACGCCTTAGAAGCCAGAAACCATATAGTTATGCTCGCTGAGAATGGAGAAGAGTGCTTAGAACTATATAACAAGGAATTGAAACGAGAACAAACAGAAATCGAAAACGGAGAGAGGAGAGGTACTCCCTTCGATGCTGTTATCTTGGATTACATGATGCCACGAAAGGATGGAATGCAAGTCGCAAAGGAGATTCTTGAAATCAATCCAAAACAGAGGATAATATTTGCTTCTGCATATGTAGAAGAAACTTTGGAGGACACAGTAAAACAGCTGAAGCAGGTCGTAGAATTAATGCAGAAACCATTTGGGGCAGATGCACTCGTAAATACCATTGAGGATAAAGAAATCTATGAAGGGTTAAAGCAAATCATGTTAAACCTGAAACAAATTAAAGATGCTAATCCGTCGCCGAAGCAACTGAAATCCCTGCTTGAAAGCTTAAAGAAAATCCAAAAAGGAAGAACCTTCTAGTACTATCAAGGCCATCAATCAATGACCAAGATCGCAGACGAATTTCTATATGGAATAAGGATCTTTCTCACCAAAACAAAAATTCCTAAATCACCCAACCATGAGGTTTGACTATTTAATCAATGAAATCCAATTACCCTGTATCTAAAGATGTAGCATTTTGAGTAGAAAAAAGATATTATATATCTGAATGAGTCACCTTCATGATTATTTTTACCAAAGGAGAGGGCTAATCGAATGACTTGGAGGGCTCCACTATATATCGATCCCGTCCGCCAGTAACCTATCAACTAATGTCAGATTTGACAGCGCATCTTCAGCGAAATAGTGACTTTCTCTATCAATACTTTATCCTACTGGCTAGGGAGAGCTGCTGGTAAAATTAGTGGCTGCATGCGGGGTGAGGCTGTGGAACTCGTATCAGGCAAGATTAATGGGATTAAGGAAGATTTTCCTATTATGCAGTCTTCGAATGCGAATCGCAGGACGAGGACGTGTATTAACCAATAAAATCGAAAACTCAGTCTTTTTCATGTAATTTTTACAATATTTAACAATTGTGCTTATATATTTGTATTTCACTTTTTCATTATTGTCGGTACCGACCACACCTGCTGATGCTACTGAAAGAACAGAGGTATTGTATGGTACTGAGAATGTAATCAATAAAGAATTACAATTTTTCTCTAGAGCAAAAAACCGAATTGATACCTGCATGGACTACACCCGGCCATCATTGGCCATTGGCATTGAATCAATAAAGAGATCTTTTCTTAATGCCAAAAGCAGAGATGTAAGGTTAAGGTATCTTACCGAAATCGTGTCAAGGAAATTGTAGAACATCAGCAATATGTATTTGAAACACTTTGGAACAAGTCAATATCTGCTGAAAAAAGGATTAGAGAGCTTGAACAAGGAATCACGATGCATTATGAAACTAAAATAATAGAAGATCCAGACGAGGTTGTCAAAGAAATCGCTCGTCTAACAGCCAGTTCTAATGAGTTACTTACATGTATAACATCTGGAGGAATGCAGTATAGCTACAACCATTTTTTTGAGATAAAAAAAATATTATTAGAGAAGCAAAAGAAAGGAGAGCACAAGGGCATTAGATACGTCAGTAGTATTAACACGGATAACGCAAAATTAGCCAGAGTATTTCTAGATGCTGGTATCCAGATAAGACATGTCAAAAATCTACCGCCAATGAGCTTTGGAGTTTCAGATAAAGAAATAGCAGCCACGATAGAAAAGATGGAGGGTGGCAGGATGGTTCAGAGTTTACTGCTCAGCAACGAACCAGCGTATATCAATCATTTCTATTCTATCTTTCAAGAGTTATGGAACAAAGGAATAGACGCAGAGGATATGATAAGTAATATCCAAGAAGGCACAGACTTGGCTGATATCGAAATTATCCGAAATCCAAGAGAAGGGTTAGAACGAGCATGGAATTATGTAAAGAAGTCAAAACATGAAGTATTAGCGATATTTTCAACGGCAAACGCATTCCGTCGTCAAATGCAACTAGGACTATTGCAGCTGTTAAAGGAAGCAACAGTAGAACGCGGTGTACAAGTTAGGATACTTATTCCTGCTGACAAACTGATCAACGATACAATAGAGCAAGCAGCGAAAATTTGTCCTCAGGTAGAATTTCGAATTGCTGAAGAAAATTTGCAGACTAGAATTACAATTGTATTAATAGATAAAAAAGATTCTATGATTATAGAACTGCGAGACGATACAAAGGACAGTTCATATTATGCGGCTGGATTAACCACATACTCCAATAGTAAATCAATTATTTCTTCATATGCTTCGATATTTGAGAGCCTCTGGAAGCAAAATGAGCTATATGAACAATTAAAAATTCATGATAAAATGCAGCACGAGTTCATCAATGTGGCAGCTCATGAATTACGCACTCCTATACAACCTATAATCGGTTTAACAGAAATGCTTCGATCTCAAATAAAAGATATCAAACAACTGGAATTGTTAGAGGTCACTATTAGGAATGCAAAAAGATTAATGCAGCTTACAAATGATATTTTAGACGTCACAAAAATTGAAGGCAAATCGCTAGATCTGAAGAAACAAGAATTCAATCTAAATGATGTAGTAATAAATTCAATGAATGATATAACACTAGGTAGAGATTTCCTAAAGAATGAAAATATAAGTCTGTCCTATAAGCCGCAGGATATTTTAATACAAGCAGACAAAGGTCGAATAACACAGGTTATTTCTAATCTATTAAGT
>WJXE01000182.1 GCA_009665115.1 Nitrosopumilales archaeon | reverse complement strand
GAAGTATGATCACACCGGTAAAGACAATTTATGCAGCAATTAGGCAAAATTGGTCTCAGTTTCAAATACACTTAGGGAAATTGCCAATGACACGTCTGTGGTCCTTTTTACTATCATTGCTATATCCCTGTGGAGACGGTAGCATCCTGACAAGTAGCTTAGAACTCATGAGAAAGTAATAATATTCAGAGATGTCCGGTTTAATTAATGCCGATCTCACAAGAAGAAAGAATGGCAAATATTTTCTTCATTCGGTAAAATAGTTTTTGGAGCTCAAGAATTGATCGGAGAGGTTCTTCAATACTCATCGAAACTTGAAGCAAATCGACTGCATTGAAATGCCTGAATTTCCAACTGCAGAGCGTGGCAAGATCATGATTCCTTGATAAACAACGCTGAGCTCGAGGAGATACTGGTTATCCCCCAGCACAACAACAACTATTTCGTTACTGAAAAGGAAAAAGCGTACTACAACGAGCTTCAGCGCCAACAAAACCCTCAATTATGCAATTCAATTCATGAATCTGGTCAAAATGATAAGTGTTCCCGATCGCCGACGACACACCACCCAAATTTACCGTATTCGACTTGGATATATACTGCTGAGATCTAGTATAATTGCAGCCATCAATGAAGATACTTTCTGTGAATGTGTCTCTCCCACGTGAGGTACTCTTTAATGACCAAGTTGTTATAACAGGAATTTTCAAAGAACCTGTACAAGGTCGTATTAATCTTCACAAACTTAACCTAGATGGTGATAAGCAAGCAGATTTGACCGTACATGGCGGAATGGACAAGGCTGTCTACTCATACCCTGCAGAACATTATGAGTACTGGCAACGGGAATTACCTAAAACACGAATGGCATGGGGCATGTTCGGTGAAAATTTCACTACCGAGGGATTAATGGAAGATGCAGTTAATATTGGAGACAGGTTCCAAATTGGTTCTGCGAAATTAGTGGCGACACAACCTCGAATGCCCTGCTACAAACTCGGAGTTAAATTTGGACGAATGGATATTATCAGACAGTTTCTAGCTAGTGGTCGTCCTGGAATTTATTTTAGAGTATTGCAAGAAGGGAAAGTTGGAGCTGGTGATGCAATACATCTTATCAGTAGGAACACAAACAATATCACAGTCAACGACATAGTACAGTTGTATACTCGTGACAAAAAGAATATTGAGATGATGCAACGAGCAACTCGAATTAAAGACTTGCCTGCAGGATGGAGATTCCATTTCCTTGAACGAATTTCTGAAATAGACAAATCTATAGGAGTCAACGGTTCAATTGCAAAGTAAACTGGTTGATGGTTTTGGTAGGATTGGCAGAAAGTTAAGGATCTCAATTACAGACAGATGCAATATGCGGTGCGTATATTGTATGCCAAACGGCAATACCGAGTGGTTTGAACAAAATAATATTTTAACCTACGATGAAATCGTCAAACTTGCTACTATTCTGGCTAGATTAGGTATCGAGAAGATAAGGGTAACAGGGGGTGAGCCTCTAGTTAGACCTAAAGTAGAAGATCTAATTAAGACGTTATCCAATATCGATGAAATTAAGGCTATCAGTATGACGACGAATGGCCTGTTACTGAGAGATAAGGTGATGCAGCTCAGAGATGCAGGACTGTCAAGCATAAATGTCAGTTTAGACACATTCAAAGAAGATAGGTTCAAAGCGATTACTGGTATACGCGGACTCAACAAGATTATGAATGCCATACGAGTCGCAGATGACGCTGGATTGAAAATAAAGATAAACACCGTCATAATGAGAGGGTGGAACGATGATGAAATTGCGGATTTTGCCAGATTTGCCAGATTTACAGGCTATGCTGTGCGGTTCATAGAGTTCATGCCGTTAGACGGATCAGGTATATGGGAACCAAATCTAGTTGTAACTAAGAACGAAACCATTAATAGAATAAGCAAAGACGTAAAGGAGCTTGTGCGGGTAGACAACAACAATAGTGCTGAGCCTGCAACGCTTTATTCTTTTGTTGATGGAATTGGTACTGTGGGATTTATTCCGTCAATATCAGAGCCATTTTGCGGTAATTGTGACAGATTAAGGATAAGTTCTGATGGCAGATTATTGACGTGTCTTTATGAAAATCCTGGTTATGATCTTAGAAGTATGTTACGAGGTAAAAGGTCAGAGAACGAGATCACCGAATATATTCTCCAAAGTGTAAAGAAAAAACCCGAAGGAATAATAAAGATCATACAGACAAAATCGCTGAAGCCAACGCTAAATTTTATGCATAGAATAGGTGGCTAGTTAATTGGATGCATAGTATCTGATCAGCGTTGCACCCGTGAATGCGAATGAGGCTAATAGTTCACCCGGGCTCTGCTCCTTCTGGCCCTCAGAATGTTTTATCAGCACTCCTGCAACAGTCTCGATTTCTGTGCAAAGATGTAACAGCAAAATAGTTGGTAGAAGCAAAGGCAAACATTAATGGGAAGACGATCGACGACAAGGCCCCTACTACAAAGTATACAGTTATCGGCACTATCAGGGTAGACGGTTATATTAACTACCTAACTTACCTTTGGTAATCATATGTTACATTAAAGAAGGCCGCAGACTTGGAGAGATAGAAGGAAGACCTAAAGTGGTATCCTAACCCACGTTCGTTATTAGCAAGTTTGGTAACCATAAAGAGCATCGAAACTCACATAAGAAAAGATCAGAGCCGGCACTGCTTTGGCATGAAGCCCATATGGCGTTCGTACCTTTAAAGCCCAAAATAGACGGTATACAAGCTTAAGTATGCCAGCTATCCTATCGTCTATAGGCATTGTATACAAATATGTTTATCATTTTAATGGTGGATAGGATGACACCATATGGCCAGCAGAAGACTAGGCGATAACAATACGACACAAGTATTAACCGGAAAAGACATTGTAATAGAAGCAGAAGTACGATTTTTCTCTAAAACAAAAAAGAGAATCGATACTTACATGAACTATACGCGACCACCATTGGCAATTGGACTTGATACGATAAGAAAAGCTTTTCTTGATGCTAAAAGTAGACGTGTTAGATTAAGATATCTGACAGAAATTACTCAAGAGAACCTGCAATATTGTAAAGAGCTTCTCTCAATAGTTGATGAGCTTCGACATTTGGATGGAATTAAGGGTAATTTTATGATAAGCGAAGGAGAATATCTTGTTCCTCTAATCTTATTTGAGAAAGGAAAAATAGCTCCACAAGTTATTTATAGTAATGTAAGGGAAATTGTCGAGCAGCAGCAGTATATATTTGATAATTTATGGAACAATGCAATATCTGCCAAAGAGAGAATTAGGGAAATTGAAGAGGGAGTAAAAGTACGTTATGAGACTAAAGTATTAAAGAATCAGGACGAAATTGTTAGCAGAATAAAAGAATTTTTAGTAAATTCAAACGAATTACTAGTTTGTTCGCGACATGGTGGACTACAGTTAGGGCAAATTAGGTTTTCAGATTTGGGTAAACAGCTCGTAGATAAACATAGGAAAGGAGAGCATAAGGGTATCAGATTAGTGACGACGATAGACGACAAGGGCGGCGTGGAATTGATCAAAATACTTCTGAAAGACGGATTGCAAATTAAGGATATCAAGAATATCCCACCAATGAACTTTTCCATTTCTGATAAAGAAATGCATGCCACCATAGAAATGATGGAAGGTGGTCGTATGATTCAGACTGTCTTAGTCAGCAATGAACCTATCTACATCAATCACTTTCGTTCTATTTTCGAAGACTTATGGACGGCTGGTATGGATGCTAGAGATAAAATAAGAAACATTGAAGAAGGGGTTGAATTAGCCAAAATAGAGATAATTCAAAATCCCATAGAAGCAATAGAACGCTTCAACAGTCTAATAAAATTAGCAAGTCATGAAGTATTGAGGATATTTCCTTCAATTAAGGATTTTCGTCTACGCGTGCAATCGGGTATATTCCAATTAGTCAGTGAAGCGTTAGATCGTGGTGTTGATATAAGAATACTAATTCCTGCTGCGCAAGATGAACTTAAACAAATAGTGAATGAACTAAATTTGTCGGCATTGCCTCATAAGATACACATTAGAAGTATTGATAAGAGTCTGCAAACCAGTATTGGAATCTTGGTGGTTGATAGGACAAAATCCCTAATTATAGAATCAATGGATGATACAAAAGATGATTACTTGCAGTCAGTAGGACTGGCTGCATATTCTAATAGTAGGCCTATCGCAACGTCGTACGCTTCGATATTTGAAAGTCTATGGAAGCATACAGAATTGTACGAACAATTACAAGTTTACAATATTATGCAGGAGGAGTTCATCAATATTGCGGCTCATGAATTAGTCACTCCTATCC
>WJXE01000181.1 GCA_009665115.1 Nitrosopumilales archaeon | reverse complement strand
GAACATTGCACTCTTAAGTTCCTCTGTTATCATATTTGCAAATTCGAACAAACTTTCCTTTGAGTCTGCTGCTTTACGCAAAAATGGATAGGCCATGCCACACATGTCAGCGCCTAATGCAATACACTTGGCAACTTCTAAACCGTTGCGCAGACCACCAGAAGCGATCAGCGGCACTTGCGGGACAGCCTGCCTAACTTCGATAAGACTGGCAGCTGTTGGTATTCCCCAATCCCAAAACAATTCGCCTAAACGAATTTTGACTTTGTCTTTTTGCGTCTCTGCGCGCAATTTCTCTACTCCTGCCCAGCTAGTTCCTCCTGTGCCGGCCACGTTGATTGCGGAAACGCCAACCAACGCCAGCCTGATTGCAACTTCCCTAGAAATCCCAGCCCCTACTTCTTTTACCATGACAGGCACATCCAGACTCTTTACTAGTTCTGTAATCTTTTGAAGCACTCCTCTGTATTTTGGTTCTCCCTCTGGTTGGATAAGTTCTTGCAACGGGTTGAGGTGAATCACAAGAGCATTCGCCCCTATCATTTCTAGAATTTTTCTAGTATCATCAACAGAAAGGCCTTTAGCAAGCTGCGCACCGCCGATATTTGCTATCAGGAATGCGTTAGGAGCATTTTTTCTTGCTATAGAATATGTATCTGCAAGGTCACTACTCTTAAGACCGGCTCTCTGGCTACCAAGACCCATTCCGAAACCATACTTTTCTGCGAGTTCGCCTAGTCTAGAGTTAATCTCGGTTGCTTCCGGAGTTCCACCAGTCATAGAGTCTATGATAATAGGGGCAGAAAACTTATGACCCAGGAAGTTGGTAGAAGTGTCAATTTCTTCATAATCAAGCTCAGGTAACGCATTATGTACAAATTTAATGTCTTCCAAATAGGTAGAAGTGCCCTTCGCTTGGACATCTTTATGCAGAGGTATATCAATTCCCTCTTTCTTCCGCCGTTTTATAATTTCCAGATCCGGCGGCATGTCAGAAGCATTAGACAATCTTATCCACTCTTCTTCTTTATGCCTCTAATTATGGTACCATCAAAATCGATACCCCCTATGGCATCCAAAATTCGTTGAGGCTTTAGTCCGTTAACCAGCAATACATCTATTCCCGACGCTGCTATCTTAAAGGCTTCCCTAATTTTTCTGCTCATCCCCCCTGTGACGTCCGTAAGCATTTTTGAGAACTCTATCGATTTGTAGGTCGCATTATTTATTTCCCGGATAATCTCTCGAGTCTTCGGATCTTTGTATAGTCCATCCACATTAACTAGGAAGATAGTCTTTGTAGGCATTAGTACCTTCGCTAGAATTGTCATCAAGGCATCCCCTGAGAAAATAGAATAATTTCGACTATTTACATGAACAACATCCCCAAAAGTAATAGGAATTATTCCCCCCTTGGCAATAGTTCTGAGTTCTTCAATTTTGGTGCTGATTGGTCTGAAACCATTTGTGAACATGGAAGGCATAACGGCATACGGATTCGCTCCTTCTTTGATCAAAGAATTGACGATGATTTCGTTTAATGCAATCATGGATTCGTGAACTATTGAAATCCCACGCAAGTCATATCCATCAGGCTTGGTGTGCATCTTGTATTTGACAGACCAGTAATGTCCGAATGAACCTCCGCCATGGACAAAGACTGCAGGCATCTGCACAGAGGCCAGCACGCGGGACAGGTCCTTTATCGCCTTAAAATTTGGTGAAAGAGGTTTTTCTTTAAAAGTTATAACGGAGCCGCCCAGTTTCATTAGCAGCAGTGCAGATCTCATCTTTCTCACTCCATAATTTTGTATAGATTTAAAGGTTAGTATTAGGCTACAAGGACTCCATCGTAATCTACCTTCACCGGGATCGATTCACTGCCCCACCCGTTCTTCCTAATGCCATCAAAAAATGTTTTCAATCTAACTTCATTAGGAGGAACCAGCACAATAATACTCCCTCCTCCTCCTGCTCCGGTTAGTTTTGCTCCCCATGCTCCATTTGTCAAACAAAGGGCAACCAGTTCATTGATTGTCTTGTCTGAAACGCCGATCTCTTGGAGTAACACATGGGCCTGACTCATTAAATTCCCCAGCATTTGTTCATCACCTTCTTTGAGTGCGGCGAATGCTTTCTGACAAATACTGTTTGAAAGTGAGGCCAAGACCTTAAATGAGAATCGATTAATATCTTTGAATTTTTTTACAGAGGATACCAAATTTGCAGTCGAGTGCTTCTTTCCAGTATTTATTAATCCTAATGACAACTCTTTCTTTGGGTAAATATTTTTGAAACCTTCGCTTTTGACAAAGTACATCATACCACCAAAGGTTGAAATATTGCAGTCCGCGCCCGAGGAGTCCTTATGGATTAAACGTTCCGATTCGGCCGCCTTGGCACATACCCAGTACCTATCCGGTTCGTGAAATAATGAGTCTACTGCAGCTGTTATTGCTACGCAGCAGGCTGCAGAAGAGCCGAGTCCCACACTCTCTGGAAGGTTCGAAACTAACTCAATATCCAGTCCAAGATTGCAACCTCGTTCAGAAAGGACCAATCTTGCACACTCGCACAAAGGGGCCAAAATTGTTTTTGCTTCTTTGGTACCTTTCAGCAGGTGAAATCTTGAATCCTCAAACGAACCGGTGAGTCCAAGGTCTGAAGAAATATTGATACTACCGGCGGTGTTTACACACACCGTTACATTGACACGTCTGTCGATAGCCGCCAAGATCGCCGGGTTATCATAGATTACAAAATGTTCGCCAAACAAGACAACTTTTCCAGGCGCAGAGGCTCTTGCAGAGCTTCTTCTCAATCTCATGTAAAAATAATTGATGCGTAGCCAACCACGTTATTTGTGTCGCCTATTATATCACCGCTTGTGGCATACCTTAGCAATTCTCCTTTGGTCGCGCCAAGAGCTTTGGCTGCTGTCATTATTGATGCAATTGCACCATACCCACAGGCAGAAACGTTAAGTCGTTCCAAAGTAGTATAAAAAATCGAAATATCTAGAGACAGTATAGCCTCAATCAGCTCGCGATCCTTTCTATGAGCCTCGCTGTTTGGTTCGTAATGGGTAAAATCCGAGGAAGCAATAAGCAATGCGTTAAGCGCTCGCGTGGAGTCGGCTATAGACTCGCCTATTTCTGATGCCGTAACTTTGTCTTGCATAATCATTATAATTGGCACTAGTTTGAATTGATTTTTTTTTATATATTGAAGAAATGGAAGTTGAACCTCAAGACAATGGTCCCTGCTGTGTGCTAAATCATCAAAATCGAGGATCCCTGAATTTTCGGAAATCCTTGAGGCAAGCTCGGTATCTATTTCAACTTGACCTAAAGGAGTCTCCCAGATTCCGTCCCTCACGGTTGCTAGTCCTGTGCCAATTCCATAATGATTAGGACCTATTATTACTACTCGGTCGAAATTCATCGATGATGTTTCATAATATCCGTTTGCTGCTACAGCACCAGAATAAATATATCCTGCATGAGGCGATATAATTCCATAAATTCGCCGTCGACCGAGTTCTTTAGACGGAGGCAGATCACCTGGACCGAAACGTCGTTCTTTAAAGGAAAGTTCTATCAGTTGATTAAGCTCATCTGCAGCTGAGGGATAGAATACGCCCGCAACAGCTGGCGCTCTTCTATTCCCCTTAATCAAGAAATTTCCTCGACTAACTTAGTTTCGAAGTCATCGATCGGCATCTTCATGTCGCTGTCTAATTTGATCGTTCCTTGTTTCTTTAAAACTTCCCTCGCAAGCAGCCAGTAAACAGTAGCGAGGGCTTTCCTTCCCCTATTATTTGCAGGAATTACTAAATCTACTTTGGAAGTAACGTTGTCACTATTCGCGATTGCTATTACCGGAACACCCGCTCTGGTAGCCTCTATGACCGCCTGTTGATCCGCCTGCGGGTCGGTAACGATTACTATCTCTGGCTCCATATATTTTGGCAAAGAGGGGTTCGTGAAAGTTCCTGGCATAAATCGTCCAAGTATACGTGTAGCACCAGTAAGTTCGCAGAATTTCTCCACAGGAGTTTTACCATATTCTCGCGCAGATGTGACTGCGACTTTAGATATGGCTGAACGACCGATGAATTTTGCTGCCACATCTATTCGTGACAGTGTCTTACTGATATCAAGTATATACAAGCCTTCTGGATTTGCACGAACGATAAACGGTGTCATGTATTTAGTCTTGACCGGTGTACCCACACGAATACCAGTAGAAAGGATCATCTTTTCCAAGTTCTCTTCTTCAGGAAGAGAGTTCTCTGCATCTCTTCTCTCCTCTTCGGTTCTCTCCGAATCTAAATCCGTTGAGGCAGGCTCGCCGTTATTGTTACTATTGTTATTATTGTTA
>WJXE01000019.1 GCA_009665115.1 Nitrosopumilales archaeon | reverse complement strand
CTCATTTGAGGGTTAATGAACAACGTTGAAAAGAATATTGATAGTGGAAGATGAATCCGATATTATTTTTACATTGAAAATAATTTTAGAGCAAAATGGTTTCGTAGTTAGTTCATTCACCGACCCTCTGTTGGCATTATCGAGTTTTAAACCTCATCTGCATGACATTTTGCTTGTGGATATTAAATTGCCGAGCATGAGTGGCTTAGAGCTGTATAAGGAGATAAGAAAGATCGATGAAAAGGTTAAGATTTGTTTTCTAACGGCCAGCGAAATAAATTATGAAGAGCTTAGAAAGGCAGTCTTTCCTTCAGTGGAGGATGCCAAATGCTTTATTAGAAAACCGGTTGAGAATGAAGCTTTGCTAATGCAATTAAATAAAATGCTAGAATAATAGGTTCATAGACTGCAGCTTCTGGACCTTGACCTCGAACTGCTTCTCACCGAGTCTGATAACTAAGTAGTTGAAGCCTTATATATAATCCAAGCGCCTCATGGATAACGGACACCGGCCAAACTAGGAATAACCCCATTTTTATAACTGATAAGTAAATAGGAAGACTTAATGAAAGCTGTTTTCGTAAGAGGCAAGAACAAGGTGGCCGTTGACGATATCTCAGTTCCAAATCTTGGCGATCGAGATGTTCTTGTAAAAATGAGAGCCTGTGGGCTATGCGGCTCTGATTTGGAGAAAGTTTACGGTGATTACGGAATGTCGTCTAGCAGATTGGGCCATGAACCTACTGGAGATATAATAAATGTGGGAAAATCAGTCAAAGGCTTCAGCATAGGGGACCGTGTATTTGTACATCATCATGTCAGCTGCCATGCATGTCATTATTGTTGGCACGGTGATTTCACAATGTGTAACATGTATCAAAAGAGTAATATCGAACCATGCGGGCTATCTGAACAGATCTTAGTCCCTGAAGCGAATGTTATCAGAGGTGGACTTGTGAAATTGCCAGAAAATGTGACGTTTGATGAGGCTTCTCTCATAGAACCGTTAGCATGTTGCATAAGAGGTCTGGGCAAATGTAGACTCCAAAAAGGAGACGATATTGCAATATTAGGGGCCGGACCAGCCGGGCTAATGCATACGATCCTTGCAAAATTGACCGGTGCAGGAAAAATTGTGGCGTTCGATCTCAACCAGTTCAGATTGGATTTTGCCAAAGAGCATTTTGGTATCGATACCTATAATGTTGCCAGGGAAAAGGATATCATTAAAAAAATGCAGGATATTACGGACTGTAGAGGTGCTGATACTACAATCGTGGCCACAGGAAATTCAAAAGCGATTCTTCAATCATTTGATTTGACACGAAAGGGAGGTAACGTCCTCCTTTTCGGGGTTCCAACCGAAGGGACTAGGGTTTTATGCAATATAAGTAAGGTATATTCGAGTGAGCTATCGATTATTCCAAGTTACGCATCATCAGAAATCGAAATAAACCAAGCAATCCGACTTATTTCTTCAAAGAGGATTGAGATAGGTTCGCTGATAACTCATCGTTTTGATATTCTAAACGCAGGAGAGGGAATAGAGTGCGCTCATAGAGCAGAAGATGCGATCAAAGTAATTATTACAGCGAAGTAGAATTGTGGAAACTATAAATAATTACGACGGGGGGATTTAGTGCAGCAATAAGTAATATGGATTGGGGAATGAAAAACAGAATGTCAAAAATCATTCGTCCGCAAGATGGACGAACTGTTATGCTTGCAGTCGATCACGGGTACTTCTTGGGACCGACAGAGAGACTAGAGAATCCTAGTAGAACGATAAAGCCACTTTTACCCTATGCAGACTCGTTGATGCTCACCAGGGGCGTTCTCCGAACATCAGTAAATCCAAGTACGGATGTTCCTATTGTATTGCGGGTTTCAGGAGGCAGTAGTATCGTTGGGGAAGATCTTTCAAAGGAAAGTATCACCACATCGGTTGAAGATGCTATGAAACTTAATGCCTCTTGCCTCGCTCTTTCGATCTTTGTTGGCAGCAAGTATGAGCACCGAACATTGACCAATTTAGCAAAACTCGTTGATGAAGGTGAAAGATTCGGAATCCCTATTCTTGCTGTTACTGCCGTTGGTAAAGAAATGGCCAGAGATCACAGATATCTAGCACTTGCGTGCAGAATCGCTGCCGAATTGGGAGCACATCTAATAAAGACATACTATTGCGAAAACTTTCAAAAGGTCGTCGAGGGTTGCCCTGTACCTGTCATTATTGCAGGAGGCAAGAAACTGCCCAACGAACTCGACGCCTTACAATTAGCGTATGATGCAGTAGACAACGGTGCAATGGGAGTGGATATGGGCAGAAATATTTGGCAATCAGACTATCCTGTGGCTATGATTAAAGCAGTCAGGGCGATTATCCATGAGAATTCAAACGTAAAAGATGCTAATGATAAATTCATAAAAGAAAAGGAAGTTGAACAGCAGAAGGAGGTAATCAAGACCGCATAGCAAAGCGCCGTCGCTTTTTTGCTGGTTTCTCTCTTCTACACAATCTCATCTGTCAGTACCTGTGGTATGGTATGTTTTCGGCGATTTAGATTATGAGCGTCGTTATTCTTCCAGACGTAAGTGACAACTACAAGTAATGGCAATGGCCAACTTTTTGAGAAACCAGAGTACACGGACCAAAAACTGCTTGGCTGCATATGGAGTATACTAAATTTGCACTTTAGTCTGGACACAATCTTTATAAATTGTGTTGCAGCAAGCAGTCTGTCGAAAATGCCTGATGCTAACGGTGAAGAGTATATTGTAGATTCTTCGCAACTACAAGTCAATGTTCTAAGCGCAGCAGCTGTCATGCTGCTATAGTTACAGCTCTGCACATTGTTTTAGCAGGGCGTTGTTTGAAAAAGAAATAGGTGAACTGTGTAAATGGTAGAAATGATCGGCGCAAAAGCTTTGATCCATGCTCTCGAAAAGGAGGGGGTGGACATAGTGTTTGGACTGCCAGGTGGGGCGAACTTGCCTATTTACGATGCACTCGTTGATGCCAACTTTAGACATATTCTTGTCAGACACGAACAATCGGCATCTCATATGGCGGATGGCTATGCGAGAATAAAGCGAAAGGCAGGGGTATGTTTTGCAACTTCAGGTCCCGGCGCTACAAATCTTATTACAGGTATTGCTACTGCACATGCAGACTCTTCTCCAATGATAGCTGTAACAGGACAAGTGCCGCTGGCAATGATTGGCAAAGATGCCTTCCAAGAGACAGATATTATTGGTGTTGCAAATCCCTGCACAAAATATGCCTTCCAACCCCGGTCTGCACATGAAATCCCAGAGACGGTAAAAAAAGCGTTTTATATAGCTGAAAGCGGAAGGCCAGGACCTGTACTGATAGATATCCCGAAGGACGTACAGCAGTCAAGCGCTGATATGAACTTCCCAGAACTTATAAAAGTAAGAGGATACAGTCCGGTGGTAGATGCGGACCTTTCTCAGTTAGGCAAGTCAGTGGAAATTTTGCTTAATGCTGAGCGACCCATAATAATGGGCGGAGGGGGTGTCATTCTCTCGGGGGCTTTTTCTGAATTGCAAGCAGTTGCAGAAATACTGATGGCTCCGGTGGTGACTACATTTAAGGGTAAAGGATCGTTTCCTGAAAATCATCCTCTCGCTATGGGTCCAATTGGGATGCATGGACACGCAGAGGCCAACAAAATGATTTTGGAGGCAGATTGTATATTGGCAGTGGGCGCAAGATTTTCGGACAGATCAGTTGGAAGGTACGATGAATTTGGAAGGGGTATGAGCATTATACATATGGATGTCGACCCTGCGGAAATTGGCAAGAACAAATCTGTAGATGTAGCAGTTATCGGAGATGTAAAGTCGTCTCTGAGAACCCTTCTCAAAATGCTCTCAAAGGTTATAGTAAAAAAAGATCAAGATAACCCGTGGCTGAGGAGAAGAAAAGAACTTATCGATCATTATGCAGAGACACTAAAGGATTATCCAAGAGATCTGACAGCCAGAAAAGCGTTAAAAAAACTTAGGGAAATATTGCCGGCTAATTCGATTGCGACCACTGAAGTGGGCCAATGTCAGATGTGGGCATCGTTACACTTTGATGTTATATCTCCTGGCACTTTTTTTAGCTCAACCGGACTTGGGACTATGGGCTTCGGCTTTCCTGCTTCGATAGGCGCAAAGGCTGCTAGGCCAGTAGTACCTGTCGTCGATATAGCTGGCGATGGGTCATTTAATATGACGGAGAACTCTCTTGCCGTGTCTGTGCTGGATAACTTACCTGTAATTGTCTTTTTAATGAATAATTATATGCTTGGGATGGTGGCTCAATGGCAGAGAACGTTTTATAACAGACGCTATAGCGGGGTCCACCAGCGTAACTGCCCAGATTATGTAAAAATAGCACAAGCGTATGGCGCGCAGGGTATTAAAGCTCAGTCGTTGTCAGAGTTGGAAAAAGCAATTAGATCGGCTCTCAACATGGAAGTTGCTACCGTCATTGATATTATCATAGATCCTGAGGAAGATGTTTATCCTTTTGTAATACCAGGTACAGGTCTCAAAGACATGGTTACAGGATAGTGAAATAGTTGTGGTAACAACAACTTTACCTAGCACCCCGACAGCACCAACTCCAACCACTACCCTAAATGAAAAAATCGGCGGCTGGCATATATTGTCCGCTCTGCTAGAAAATAAACCCGGCGTTCTGTTTAGGGTGACAAATCTTTTTCGGGCCCGGAATTTTAACATTGAAAGTATAACTGTAGGTTCCACCGAACAACCCGATCTCTCGAGGATGACAATTACACTTAATAGTGACGAAAGAACGCTTGATCAACTCGCAAAGCAGCTTAGGAAGTTAATCGATGTGGTAGAGGTCAAGGTACTTGACACAGATAAAACAGTTTATCGTGAGCTTGCCTTGATAAAAATGAATGCAGGAGACCCCACGACGAGAATGGAAATAACCAATTTTGCATCTATTTTTAGAGCAAATATACTCGATATCGGAAAAGAGACAATTACCGTGGAGCTTACTGGAACGCCTGACAAAATCGAGGCGTTTAAGAATCTTGTCGATCACTTTGGAATCACACAGCTGGCCAGAACGGGTGTTTCTGCTCTCCCGAGGGGTGCAGAACTTTAAATGTTAGGCGCTGACAGTAAAGTAAGAATATTTGATACAACGTTAAGAGACGGTGAACAAACACCTGGAGTTTCAATAACCCCTGAGCAGAAAGTGCAGATTGCGATTAAACTTGATGAGCTTGGAATCGATGCTATAGAGGTCGGCTTTCCTGTCGTGTCCCACGGGGAAACAATTGCAATCAAAAATATAACCAAACAAGGATTAAAAGCAGAAATTTGTGGCTTGGCCCGCACTATAAAATCGGACTTAGATGCTGCAATAAATTGCGACTTAACCTACGTCCACACTTTTATTGCAACATCAGATATTCATATGCAGTTTAAGTTAAAAATGGATCGACAGCAGGTGCTGGAAAAGGCTGTATGGGCGGTAGAATACGCTAAAAAACATGGCCTTGAGGTAGAGTTTTCTGCTGAGGACGCAACACGATCCGATCGAGCATTCTTAAATCAAGTTTTCATGGCCGTGGCCAATGTCGGTGTTGATAGATTAGACATCCCGGATACAGTAGGCTACGCTACTCCCCAATATATCGAACAGCTTGTCAAAGATGTAAAGGCATACACTAGGCTTCCGATTAGTATGCACTGTCATGATGATTTTGGTTTGGCGGTAGCTAACTCACTCTCGGGAATTAACGCTGGTGCAGATTGCGCCCATGTGACAATAAACGGATTAGGTGAGCGAGCAGGTAATGCATCGCTTGAGGAATTTGTTATGGCACTTCAATGCCTCTACGGTAGGAAACATAATGTCAAAACTGAGTTGCTGTATGAGACTTCTAGATTCGTTTCAAATACGATGGGAATAATTGTCCAACCAAACAAAGCAATTATCGGTGAAAACGCCTTTGGTCACGAATCTGGTATTCATACCCACGGTATTATAAATAATCCGCTTACCTATGAACCAATTAGTCCTGATCTTGTGGGTAGAAAAAGATGGATGCAAGCGGGTAAACACGCTGGTGCTCATGGAATAAAGGCAATGCTGGAGGGTTTTGGCATCGGGCCGACAGAGAAGGAGCTTTATGAGATTGTGGAAAAGCAAAAGAACCTTGCTGACAAGGGGAAATCTATCACCACCGCAGAGCTCCTGTCTATAGCGGGCGAGGTTATGCGTAATAATAAATTCGAAGAGAAATTCAAACTCTATGATTTTCATATTGTTACAGGGATGAATATAATACCGACCGCTGTAGTTAGATTAAATACGGACGGCAAGGATTTCATTGCCTCAGAAATTGGGGTTGGGCCTGTCGATGCTGCTCTAAAAGCGATACAAAAGATTGCAGGAGAAATTGCTAATATAAAAATCCGGGAATACCGGCTAGATTCTATCACTGGGGGCTCGGACGCATTAGCTGAGGTGTCCGTGAAGGTGGAGGACAAAAACGGCAACGTTGTTTCTGCAAGAAAAGCTGGCGAGGATGTCGTGGTTGCTTCGGTTCAGGCTATGATGGATGCGATTAACAAAGTTATGTTGCAAAAAGTGCTCTATTCAAAGTATTAAAGTTTATACCTAGTTAAATAATTTGGTTGTAGGTTGGGAAGGTATAATGTTGCGCTAATAGCAGGTGACGGAGTAGGTCCAGAGCTCACTTCATCTGCGAAAATGATACTTGAAACGATAAACGATAATAGTAACATTAAATTTAATATAAGAAATGTAGACGCAGGTGACAGGGCTCTAGCCAAATATGGTAAAGCCCTTCCCCAATTCAGCTCTGATGTAATACAAAAGTCACAAGTATGTTTAAAAGGACCTGTGGGAGAGAGCGCTGCAGACGTGATCCTCGTTTTACGACGACAATACGATCTGTACGCAAATGTTAGACCGGCAAAGTCCTATCCTAATATTCCAAATCTTTCAGCCAATGTAGATCTAGTAATAGTAAGAGAAAATACGGAGGACGTTTACTTAGGATGGGAATTTGACGCTGATGAGAATACAGTGGTGGGACTGAGGATAACGTCCGAACGGGCGTCTAGACGTATTGCAGAGTACGGCTTTAAAACAGCGATGCTTCGGAATAAAAAGAAGAGACTTGTCACAGCACATAAGGCCAACGTCTTGCGCAAGGGTGACGGATTATTTGCAAGAACCTGTAAGTCAGTCGCTCAAAATTATCCCGAAATTATCTATAGCGAATCATATGTAGATACATGCGCTATGAATCTGATCCGGAATCCAGAAGAATTTGATGTTATTTTGACAACGAACCTTTACGGTGACATATTGTCAGACGAGGCCGCGCAGGTAGTAGGAGGGCTTGGATTGGGCCCAGCTGCTAATATCGGGGAGTCTTTTGCCTTGTTCGAGCCGGTTCATGGAGCCGCATTCGATATTGCTGGAAAGAATATAGCAAATCCAACCTCCATTTTATTATCAATAAAGATGATGCTGGAGTGGCTATCAAACAAATATCATGATAGGGACGCATTTAAAGAGGGACATCGTATAGAATCCGCTATGGTTGTGCTGCTAAAAAAAAACCTAAAAACCAAAGATATCGGTGGCAAACTTACAACTACCGAATTTACGAAGCTACTATCTCTTTCAATGTATTAAGGAGGTTCGGCGTGACTTGCTTACTATAGTCATTCTATGGATGATCACAGCATTTTTGCGCTCGTTGCTCCCAAGCATTAATATGAAGACGAATGGAATATTCATAACTGCAGGTGCAAATAAGACCGGCTGAAAGGCTGTGACATCGAGCTTCTAACCCATCATTTGTAGGAAAGGGGTGAGCAACGACGAAAACCAAGATTGAGAACTCTTCAGCAACTGAGAGGAAGCTAATTTTATTTATATTTTGGCGATCAGACCTAAAACATTTGTGAGTCGTATTATTATCTAACGTTTCAAAAAGTAGACATTTTGTTTTTGCAGAAGAAATGTTGCTCAGTCGCAAGCCTCGATCTGCAATGAGCAAATCGGTGAGGTCAGGGTTTATCTATCCATATATAAATCAAAAGTATGCATTAAAAGACTTGCATCTCCAGCGGTGACGGTGTCGTGAAATGCTGAAGTGGTCCAATGTATAACACATAGAATCATTGATTTTTTGGAAAATAGAGTAGCGAAACCGGGATAGCGCATATATAGAACAGTTTCACACTCGATCGCTATGTCTGCCAAAAGATGGCTGGATGCACAGGTTAAAATCGATCCAATAAAAAACCAATCCGTCGCAGTGATCGGCTACGGTATTCAAGGTCGTGCCCAAGCGAGCAATATGAAAGATTCCGGAATCGACGTAGTTATTGGTCTGAGAAAAGGTGGCAAGACCTGGAAATTAGCAGAGCAGGACGGCCACAAAGTAATCGGCATATCAGAAGCCGTGGCTGGCGCCGATATCATCCATATTTTGATTCCGGACATGGAACAGGCAGATACGTACTCCAAGTATATTGCCCCACATGTGACAGAAGGAAATGCACTTAGCTTTTCTCACGGAGCGGCAATTCACTGGAAATGGATAGTCCCCCCGAAAACTGCGGATGTGATCATGGTAGCCCCTAAAGGTCCAGGACAACTGGTGCGAGAATTATATTTACAAGGTTTTGGCACCCCATCTTTGGTCGCCGTGCATCAGGATCATACAGAAAAAGCTTGGGATAGGGTGTTGGCAATGGCGAAGGGTATCGGTAGCACGAGACCAGGAGTAATTCAAACTTCCTTTAAAGAGGAGGTCGAAACGGACTGGTTTGGTGAGCAGGTAGATCTTTGTGGGGGCGCACACTCTCTGGTGAAGGATGCTTTTGAAACGCTAGTAGACGCAGGATACCAACCCGAAGTTGCGTACTTCGAATGTCTTCATGAACTAAAATTAATAGTAGATCTTATTCAAAAATATGGGATTACTGGCATGTTTGAACGTGTAAGTGAAACCGCCAGATACGGTGGATTGACCAGAGGGCCAAGGGTGGTTAATGAGGAATCAAGAAATAGAATGAAGGAGATTTTAAAAGAAATTCAATCAGGCCAGTTCGCAGAAGAGTGGGTAAGTGTTTACAAGAAAGAGGGAAAAAATTCGTTCACTCGATACATGAAAGTTCTTGAAAATCACCAAGTAGAAAAGATTGGAAAAGATATGCGCAAGATGATGTGGCCAAATTCGCAGGAGAAATAATACCTGCCGCTCAAATACAAATCTATTTGATGATCAAGTTTGGTGCACTACTCTAGGGCATACCTTTGATTATTCCATTTTCTCCGGATATCCTTATACACAATCCCAATTATTAGTGAAAGGAAATTATTTCTTGACTCCCAAAGTCCGGTTTTTGAGCCTCATATGGCTTCCATGACATTTTCTGCACCTTGTGGAAGAGATGGGATTCTTTACACCGCATTTAAAGCAGACTTTAAAGAAAAGTCTGCGCTGTTGCGCTATCTGTTTCTTGGTAGCATCCGTAATCGGCAATATATTCCTCGGCTACCCATGGACAAAACCTTGATTTGTACCTTTCTATTCGTTTGACAAGCCAAAGCGAGTATCTGAATGCATAGCCATATTCATTTCTCCCATCATTGCCGAGTCTGGATAACAGCTCAGCTTGTTTCATCTCTGCGGTATGCTTATGTGAATATTACTGTCATCAGGTTATTTACAAAAACCTTTATTCATTTCAAGATTCGTATAGTAAAAAATCATGTTCGATCAAAAAACGGGGAATAGTTTTAAGCTTTGGGTCTATTCCTATCCTATGCACGACTATTTTGAGATAGATCGTCTGATCGAAGATCTCGCCAAAATATATTCTACTGCATGTGCTACCACTTGCTTTAAGCTATCGAAAACCAAGTTGCCCACGAGGGCAGAATTCCGGACCAAAGTTGTAGAATTCATGGAACATTTCGAATATACATTGTCGACCTTTCCGCAAGGCCCAGAAATCGATCAATTTAGAGATTACGCTAGGGGGATCCTTCGAAAGGAGATTGAAAAGGTGCTTCAAGGGGAAAACAAAGAAGTTGAGCGACGTTACAAGTATTATGTAGAGTACAATTAGGTAGCAGTAATCTTGTGTACGTTTTCTTCGTAGATTTTGGGGCTAGGGATAGGTCGGTCTGCCTTTACGCAAATGCTGTGTGAGCTCATATTAAATTTAAATTATCAACTCATTTGGTGTCAGGTTCGAGCCGCTAGCCTAAGAGATCATGTGTCACATTATTAGAAAGGTTTTAAACTTGAGGCAGGAGAGTTTCGATATGCGAATTACACTATCAGCAATTAAAGCAGACATCGGAGGAATCGGTGGTCATACTCGCCCAAGTGAAGAACTGGTTGGGACAGTCAGAAGCTTTGTTGGAAGAGAGGCAAAAGATCTGTTAATCGATTATTATGTAGGTTATACAGGGGATGATATTCATATTATCATGAGTCATACTCTCAGCGTCGATAACGATAGAGTCCATAAACTTGCTTGGGATGCATTTACAGAAGGGACTATAGTTGCTAAAGAACAAGGGTTGTACGGTGCCGGCCAGGACCTCCTGAAGGATTCGTTTTCAGGTAATGTGAGAGGAATGGGTCCAGGGGTAGCAGAGATCGAGATGGAGGAGCGGCCAAGTGAAGTTTTTTGTATCTTTGCCGCAGACAAGACGGAGCCTGGTGCATTTAATTTTCCGATGTGGCGTATATTTGTCGACTCTAGAAGTAATACGGGTCTCCTTATTAATGAAAAGCTGGCCGCTGGAGTAACTTTCAGGATAATGGATGTGATTGGTGGTAAGATAGCGGACCTAAAAATGTGGGAAGACAAGCCAGAACTCGAAGCAGCACTTATGTATCCTGGAAGATATGTGATACAATCAGTTCTTTCATCTGACGGAGAACATATTGTATCGGCATCGACTGACAGGTTACACAACATTGCAGGTACATATGTGGGGAAGGATGATCCAATAGCTATCGTGCGGACACAAAAGGATTTTCCAGCAACCGAGGAGGCAGGCAGTGCATTTAACAATCCTCACTTTGTCGCAGGAAACACAAGGGGTAGCCATCATCTGCCGCTCATGCCAGTCAAATTGAATTCGGCAGCTAGCTTAAATTATTCCTTGCCAATTGTTTCATGCATAGTATTCAGCATGCATAACGGGAAAATGACAGGTCCTCTTGACGGGTTTGGCACCTCAGACTGGGATCTGCAACGATTCATGGCAGCTGAAAGAGCAATAATCATGCGTAACCAAGGATTCATTCACCCAGCGACGCTCGTGCCAGAAGAACTGGAGTACAATAAGGGATATGAAGCAAGAATGTCAAAACTCAACAAGAAATTTAAGCCTCTAGAAGGAGAATCAAACCTGAACAAACACAACAGCAAAGTACAGGAATAGTGGGGGCAGTTGAGGCTTCCTCTTATTATTATCAATTTTAAAAATTACCCAGAAACCTATGGCCAAAACACTATTGAGTTGTCGAAAGTAGCTCAGAAAGTTGCCAACGATACGAAAGTAGAGATTGTTTTGGCTCCGCCGCAAGCATCAATCGCTGCTGTAAGTCAGAACGTCCCAATCCCAGTTCTGTGCCAACATCTCGACGATGCGCCCGAAGGTGCCGCTACAGGCTTCTTCATTCCCGAAATGGCCAAGTCTTTCGGAGCTAGTGGTTCGCTCCTGAATCATAGCGAACATAGACTAGGGAGACAAACCATCCGTAAGCTAATCGAACGTCTCCGCAGTCTGCAGATGACTTCGGTAGTTTGTGCCAAAACTCCTGACGAGGTAGCAAGTATTGCAAAGTTTCGCCCTGACTTTATTGCGATCGAACCTCCTGAATTAATTGGATCAGGAAAAGCTGTTTCGAAACATAATCCCTCACTCATTACGCGTTCAGTAGAAGCAAAAGCCCGGTATTCTAGTTCTACAAAGCTAATTTGCGGCGCCGGAATTGTGGAAAAAATCGATGTCAGCAGCGCAGCTCGACTTGGTGCAGAGGGGATTCTGGTAGCAAGTGGCATAGTAAAATCACACTCTTGGAGCGAGAAAATCTACGAATTGGCTTCCGGATTTAACGACCAGTAATCAATCGAATACTGTTCTAGAACAGAAGCCTAAGAAAGTTCCTTTAAGACTAAACTCCAATTTCTTTCGCTAATTTGATAAGCTTCTTGCCATCTCCTGTGAGTTTGTTATATACCTTGTTCTTGACGACTTTTCTTTGGACCAATCCATTACGTTGCGCCTTCAATAAAAGTTTATGACCATAACCATATGCTCCTAGCCTCTGGAGTAATTCTCGAGTCGGATATTCTGAATATCCTATAGTCTTTAAAAGTCTGACGATGGCTCTCTCTCTAACGAGCAGCCGCAATAGTTGTACCTGTTTCACAATATCATGAGGATAAAGAAATTATTTAACCGTTACTAATGATTGGCAACAATGTATTTTTATTTCTTAAACATTTTAGTGCGATCTCCGATCTAGTCTATTGAGGGATGCAGTAGACCGCATATCATATTTGAATATTTGCAAGCCAGCTTCAGTTAAAGTCAACTGGCAGCAAAGTATCATCGGTATTGTGAGCAGGTACTTTTTCACCTCAGACAGGCTACGAAACCTGATATGAAAAAAGATAAGCTGGTCCAATAGGCTTTTTGATCAAAAACCGTATAATCAATAATTTGGAACGTTGGGAGGTAATGTCAGGCGTTTATGCAATCATGGCCTGGACTCTGTTCTTGTCGGATCTAATCCTTTGCTGATCTCGAGACAGGCCCAGTTCGCATCTTAGCCTCAATATCTGTTATAAGCTTGGTCATGTCAGGTTTGTGCGAGTTTAGATACTCGTGTCCCTTGTCCTTTAACCTAATTTGAAAGAGTCTCAAATCTCTGTGTTCATCAAAGAACTGCTCTATCATTGCGGTACCGTGCTTTGTAGGGTTAATAAGCTGGTCAAAACATTCGATCGTTGCATTAACATCGCCTTTTTCTATTGATTCTTTCGCTTTTCCAAGGACCTCGATAATATCCCTTAACTGTTGTACAGGTGCAGATACTTCCTTGCTGTGACCAAAAAAACCAACGCGTTTAGCCACTCCAACTTTATCAGCGATCTCCTTGACTAATTCGTAATACTCCTCTTTACTTGTGAAAAAACCATGGATTTCTTTCCTTTCTTTTCTTACAGTCAATCCTTTCATTGATAACCGCATAAAAGCGTCTTCGACCTCCGATTTGTCCATGCCTGTAACCCAGACGATTTTACCTACATGGTTGTAGCCTTGTCTTATAGACTCTAGGACTACAACTTCAATAATACGTCTAAAGCCTTCCTCTGCTTTCGCGTTCTCAAAGTCTCTATCTCGGACGGCTCGCTTTGCATATGATATATCTATCTCTATTGAACGCTTGAGAGCTTCCATGCCTTCGTCCACCTTTCCGACAACCGTCAGATAGCATGCTTTGTTATACCATGACATTCCGTCGTTGGGATTAATATCAATTGCTTTTTCGCACGCTGCGACAGCTTTCTCGTAATTATTCATTCTATAATACGCTAACCCTTTCAAATTCCATGCCTCCCCGTTATTGAGATCTACGTCTAGCGCTTTGTCGTACGAGGAAATGGCAACGGGATATTGAGCAAGATGAAAATGCGCGTATCCTTTTTTAATCCACGAGTCTACATATTTTGGGTCAATTCGTAAAGCCAGATCAAAACTGCGAATAGCATCTTCTAACTTTTCGCTCGCCATTTGGTTTACGCCTTTCTGATACAGGTCACGCTTTTGGAACTCCGAATTGTCATCGTAATTCACATGATTTGTGGTTTCAGAAGCAGGGTCTAACCCTGGCTTAGGCTTCCTTCCCAGGAATTTGCCCATCAAGATTTATTGCTGCTCTCGCTGATAAATAGATTTGGAGTATGTTTCATTTCCACAAGCATAATCTCCATATCATTTTCCAGCCAACTCCGCTCGGTGCTTAGATTTGCCAAGAGCGACTGCAAAACGATTATTTAGCAGTACAGCGCCTATATGTATATCTCGGGGTTATCTTAGTGAAATTAAATGATGCTGACGTAGAAGGCTTGACAGGAAAAAGTTTTAGAATTATAATCAACAATGGAAAAGATGGTATCCTTCAATCACAATTATGGAAGGAACTTGATCTGACTAGTCGTGATGGCTCACGGGTAGCTATCCGTCTTGAAAAAAGGTCTCTTATAAAGCGTGAGAAAATATTGGAAAACGGACGATGGACTTATAAACTCTTTGCCGTCAAATTACCTGTCGGCACCCAAACTATCGAAGAGGCGCCCTGCCTGACGTGTCCCGTCGAACATATGTGTTCAGTTGACGCTTACTATAGTCCTAATAGTTGTAACCTAATTGAAAATTGGACTTTAGTTTCTTTTGATTCTGCAACCCAACAAGAAGAACAGCATCAAAAACACCCTGTGCAAGAAATTGTCTCAGAACATCAAGATGACCCAATTAGAAGCAACGTAAATGAGGCTGAGCTTTTAGTCAGCGAGTCCAAATCATCGATGGCAAAACAACAATCGGAAAAGCTATTGAAAATTAACAAGAAATGATGAAATAGCAGCGCTTAAATTTATCTATTTGATTATTTTGAAATTTCTTAATTAATTTTGTAATTCTA
>WJXE01000180.1 GCA_009665115.1 Nitrosopumilales archaeon | reverse complement strand
AATTCATGACGGCCATTTTACCATTAACGATAGAAAGAGAGGGACTGACTAGCCACGATGATAGCCGTCTACGCTTAAACCAATAACAGAGCCGAAAGATGTAATAATGAAAGCTTTGGGATAAATATATGAGTAAAAAAAGCATTTGTAAAAACTGTGGTGACCCTGTAGGTGATGACAGAAATTCAGATGAGTTTTGTTCTGGTCAATGTCGAGTGGAATACGAATTGGAACATGATAGAAAATAAAATGAGGCAACTCTTCTTATCGACCGAATCTACGTCATTCATGATAAATTCTAATAATAAATTAAGTCGAAATTAGTAATCCTTTCTAATCGAAGAATTCTATCGGGTCTATTTTCCATTTTCGATTATTTCGCAATCAATAATTCGGATGTATAGAAACAAAATCTAAATAGTAAGATAACTGAATACTTATGACACAAAGAAATATCTGATATAGATTGAATACAATAAGAGTACTTCAAATTTGGCTAGCAATAGGGTTGATTGGAATACTGATCTACATTTATTCTTCCTCTGTTGTATCCCCGGCAAATATAACCAGATATCGTCAATTGTGCATCGGACAATTACACAACCAGTTACAACTAGAGATCCAACGGCGCTGTACATTACTGAATACAAGTGTTCTGGTTGCTATCTTTGGACCTGATACCGGAATAGTAATAGCGCTAGTGGGATTCTACATAGCCTTGATGGCTGAAGTTAATCTAATCTTCGAAAAGAAGAACAATGGAAACCGATAACCAAATAGCTACTCATCACCCCAATTTCGATATATCATACACTACACACTAGGAAGACACTAGTGTATCCTCGTCATGTATCTTTTCACCCAAAAAGACGTTGAAGCGGACCATAATTTGCAGTAACTACGAATCTTCTCTTGCTTTCAGATAATTGAAGCTGATATTACTGGCTAATGGCATCGCGTAGGTCATGTCGATCTTTATTTTCAGCATCGCCCTTAGGCGAATGGCTTCTAATTGCCTTTTTCAAAGTCTCGGTCACAATAGGAAGAATCCTTGGGTCATTGACTTTTGGAATTACATAGTCCTCTTTCAAGTGAGTCTCTTCAACTAGTGAGGCGATTGCGTAAGAGGCAGTTACCAACATCTGTTCATCCAACCCTTTTGCTCTCGTATCTAACAAAGCTCTAAGAACTGATGGAAATACAACAGCGTTGTTAACTTGATTGGGAAAATCAGAGCGTCCAGTACAAACAATCCGTGCGCCTGCTTTAAGGGCATCAGATGGAAGAATTTCAGGATCTGGATTGGTTAGCGCGAACACGATGGCATTGCTATGCATTGATCGTACCATGTCTTTACTTAAAAGTCCAGACTTACCAGATACTCCTATGAAAACATCTGCTTCTCTAACCACCTCGTGCAAATTTCCTACTAGTTTTCTTGGATTGGTATTGCTTGCTATTTCCTGCTTGTACGAATTGTTAGGATCAGTATTTTGAAGGTCTTCCCTTCCTTCGTATATCGCACCTTTGCTGTCTGTTACAACAATATCCTTGCAGCCTGCGTCTTCTAAGATCTTGAAAATTCCATATCCAGCAGAACCTGCCCCAGATATGACCACCTTTACGTTATCGAATCTTTTTTCTACTAGTCTTAGAGAATTTATCAAGGCAGCCAAGGTTATTACAGCCGTCCCATGCTGATCATCATGAAATAAAGGTATGGATAGTTCATCTTGAAGCCTTTTTATTATTTCAAAGACTTTAGGCGATTCTATATCTTCAATATTTATTGCTCCAAAACCCGGTTCAATCGCCTTAACGAATCTAATTATTTCCTCCTTATCGGTTGTAGAAATGCATAATGGAATTGCATTAATAACGCCCAAAACCTTGAACAGAACAGATTTTCCTTCCATGACAGGAAGTGCTCCTTCCGGACCAATGTTTCCAAGACCAAGAACCCTCGTTCCGTCACATACTATGGCTACGTTGTTCCACTTTGAAGTGTAATCATAAATCAATTCTTTATTTTTACTTATTTCTTCAGCAACATATGCAACGCCAGGAGTATATATCAAAGGCAGTGCTCCCTTTTCTTCACCAAAAGCAGTCTCAATAGAGACTCTATTATGAATTTCGATCTTTCCTCTTAACGTTTTATGAAGATTGATGGCATCTTCTTTTGTATTCAAATAATATTGGCGTACTATAGGATGCATATATCTCTATAGTACCTCCATTAGAGCCTTTTTCCTAGTTCCATGGTATGGTATTAGCTCGAATCCATCTTCATCTCTGAACTGCATTTGTGGTGGTAATGTTTCGTTAAGCACCTCACAGAATAGGATTCGACAGGAGATGTATGACGTGCGATACGAACCTTATCGTCATGGCGTCCAAATCACGAATCAGCATAGATTAGCCATATCATTTTGGGCTAACTTGGGTTTTTCTAAACTTTCAATACATTCTTAATCTAAATCTAAGGATTAACCAAGAAAAATACCCGTGAAACAAGTCAATTGAGAAATCCGCCTATCCGATGTAAAAATAAATAATATATTCCACTCTTTACTAGTGTATAGGATGACTGAATATGAAAGTATGCGTACGGCTGATATTGTAGCTGAAGCCTTGCTTGATTGGAAGGTTGACGTAATTTTCGGCTTGCCAGGTGATGGGATAAATGGATTTATTGAAGCATTAAGACTCCGGCAGGACAAAATTAAATTTGTTCTGGTCAGACATGAAGAATCAGCAGCATTTATGGCTTGTGCTTATGCAAAATATACTGGAAAACTTGGGGCATGCGTTGCAACTTCTGGACCAGGTGCAATTCATCTTTTAAATGGGTTATATGATGCTAAGGCAGATAACACTCCTGTAATTGCTATCACAGGAACCACGTACTCTGATTTAATGAATTCAAATTACCAACAAGATATAAACCTATTACAGCTATATTCAGATGTTGCAGTCTACAATGACATGATATGCGTTCCAGAGCAAGCGGAAATGGCAGTTGATATTGGATGTCGAACTGCACTGGCACAACGAGGAGTGAGCCACTTAACAATCCCAATCGATGTGCAAGAAAAGAAACTGAATGGTCAATTCTCCAGACATAATGTTGCTTACCACACATCAGACGTTTATGTTGCCGAAACGATTCCTAGTCCATCTTTAATCGAAAAGGCAGCTAAAATCCTTAACGGAGGAAGTAGGATTGTTATACTTGTGGGACAAGGAGCACTTGGAGCTGGAAACGAGGTACTGGCAGTTGCGGAAAAGTTATGTGCTCCAGTCGTCAAGGCACTCTTAGGTAAAGCGGCAATTCCTGATGACAATCAATATAGTCTTGGCGGTCTTGGTTTACTTGGAACCGAACCATCCAGTGATGCTATGAGTGATGCAGATACGCTACTTATGGTTGGAACATCTTTTCCATATATCGAATATCTCCCAAAGCCAGGTCAAGCAAGAGGCATTCAGATTGATATAAAGCCTGAAAAGATTGGTCTTCGGTATCCTGTTGAAATTGGCTTAGTAGGTGATTCAAGGCTTACATTAGCAGCTTTGCTTCCGCTTCTAAATCAAAAGTATGATCTTGAATTTCTAAAGTCAAAACAACAAGGTATGAAAAATTGGAATAGGTTGATGAAAGAAACCAGTACTAGAACCGATAAGCCTATCAAACCACAGGTTATTGCAGTAGCAGTTTCTGATGAGCTAGAAGAAAATGCAATAATATCTGTAGATTGCGGCACAAACACAACATGGGCTGCTCGTTACATCTATTTGAGAAAGGGTATGAAATTTTCACTCTCGGGTACGCTGGCAACAATGGCATGTGGTTTGCCGTACGCAATAGCAGCACAGATAGCGTTTCCAGAGAGACAGTCCATAGCGTTCGTCGGTGATGGTGGACTGAACATGCTGATGGGTGAATTTGCTACTGCTGTACAATATAGTCTTCCTATCAAAGTAATTGTTATAAAAAATAACACATTAGGACTGATCCGATGGGAACAAATGGGATTCCTTGGAAATCCTGAATATGGAGTTGAGTTCAGTCCTATCGACTACGTAAAGTTTGCTGAAGCTTGTGGTGGCAAAGGATATGCTATAAGCGAGCCATCTGAAGTGAAATCTACAATGCATCAAGCTATGAAAGAGAGAAAACCAACAATAGTTGAGGCATATGTTGATCCATTTGAACCACCGATGCCGCCAAAAGTAGAAATGGGCTTTGTGAGGAATCTGGCAGAATCATTCGCAAAAGGACAGCCATATGGCGGAAGAATAGGCTTAACTTTGTTCAGAGACCAAGTACACAGCATTTTAAAGAATCTACATTCACATTCTTAGCAGCATGACTGGTGACTACTTATTT
>WJXE01000179.1 GCA_009665115.1 Nitrosopumilales archaeon | reverse complement strand
TGGAAATATTTGTGATGGATTCCGAAATGCTATACAGAAGTTAACCTCAGCTACGACAGTTGAAGTAGATTACGCCAAGTCCGCTATAGTTGGCGGAAGCAATGAAACGGACTTCTCGAATCTTACGGCCTCATTGAATTTACTATGGAATTCCGCTCATGGTATTCAAGAGAAAGGTTCCATTATTTTGTTGGCTGAAAATCGCGATGGCTTAGGAGAAGGAGCTTTGCAAATGTTTGTGGAAGGTAAGATGAAAATTGAAGACCTCGACAAGAAAGGGTTCTACGTACCAGGCCTAGAGCATCTCGTATATCTACAAAACCTGCGCCTTCAATACGATTTAGGAATCTTGTCGACATTGCCACAATATTATCTAAAAAAGCTAGGATTTGAAACCTATGGAGGAACAAAGGATGTTTTGCAAAAGTTGTTAGCCAAACACGGCAAGAACCATAAAATCCTTGTATCATCTGCGGCGGATCTTGCATTGTTGAAGATGAGAGAACAAACAAGAGCAGTCCCGGCTTAGTTGTAAATAAGATTCAGCACTTGTTACGCCAAGGCGAAACAATAATTCTAATAGGCTAAGACTAGCAGGGGCAACAGCACGACGAGAAAGAAGTGGTGAGGAGGAAAAAAATGATCATAAATAGTCAGTATATTCAAAATGATCAGAGAAAACTTATGACCATTTTCATACTACTGTTACTCGTAGCACGCGAAGTTGTATTTTTATTCCATCGACTATCTTCAAAAATCGAAAAAGCATTCATCAAGGCTTCCTCGTTATTCAAAGGTCTACAGTATTCCTGTGAGGTAGGAAGGTAACCGCAATTCGAGGTTGAAGAAATACTTTAGCGTAAGCCCCGTAGTAATATTACTGATAATTCCTCCACTTGCTAAACTTATAAGCCAATAGCGCTATTAACGTTCACCAGGCTGTCTACATTGCCAATCTCCTTTGCTTGACCAAACGACCCTAAGCCGATTACAATACGTATCCGCAACAATCAATATCCGTGCAACAATTGTATCGGTAGTCATACTTTTTTTTGGAGTTCGTCTCATCGAAGCGAGATATTACAATATACTTATATATGCATGCGAATGATATTTGAGGATTCGAGGATGACGAAGTGGACTATCTGTCTCTGCTTGTCACCCGACGAATATAGGAGATGCTGTTGAAAGTTGTCTATAGAGAAAAAAGTAGTAGAGATTACCAATCATACATATCAACCGAAACACGAAATTTTGTCGAAGAGTCAAGCAGAGGAAATTTTAAAAAAGTATAATACGAAACCAAGTCAGCTCCCATACATAATGATAAATGATAAGGGAATAGTGGATCTTGACGTGAGACCTGGTGATATAATAAAAATTACCCGGAAAAGCGCCACCGCAGGTGAAAGTGTATATTACCGCTATGTGGTAGAAGCTTGATTTATTATGATGTGGCCGATAATTAATGATGTTTTACGAAGAGATGGCATTGCCAGACAGCACTTAAATTCTTACAACGAATTCATGGAACGTGGACTACAGAGTATCATCGATGAAGTTGGAGAAATTGAAATTGAGACGGCTGAATATCCATATAAAATTAAGCTTGGGAAAATAAAATTACAACAACCAAGGATAATGGAGCTAGATGGTTCTATCACACATGTTGCCCCAATGGAAGCCAGGCTCCGTAACCTTACTTATGCATCACCGATCATGCTTGAATGTAGCATTGTGGAAGATGGAAAAATTTTAGAATCTAGGTTTATTCATGTCGGGGATATGCCGGTAATGGTCAAATCTAATGCATGTATCTTACACAATTTGCCTGATGCAAAGCTTGTAGAACTGGGTGAAGACCCCCGCGATCCGGGTGGCTACTTCGTAATAAATGGATCCGAGCGTGTTATTGTTGGCCTAGAAGACCTCTCTTATAACAAGATTATTGTGGATTCTGAAGAGACCACCGGGGCATTGCTTTACAAAGCAAAAGTCTATTCTTCCATCGTAGGTTACAGAGCGAAACTGGAGTTGATTATGCGACCCGATGGGTCTGTAGTTGGGAAGATTCCAGGCTCTCCTGTCGATATTCCGTTAATCACCTTGGTGCGGGCCTTGGGTTTGGAGTCAGACAGGGATATAGCGAGTGCCGTGACGTTGAATAAGACCATTCAAGATGAACTCGAGCCTTCATTTGAGAAATCTGGCGAGATTATTACGAGCAGGGATGCTATCGTATATATCAGTAAAAGAATCGCACCGGGAATGCTCGAGGAGTTTCAAATAAAGCGTGCAGAGACATTGCTTGATTGGGGATTGCTCCCACATCTCGGAAAGAATCCTGATAACCGACATGAAAAGGCATTGTTCCTAGGAGAAGCCACGAGTAAACTGATCGAGCTCAAGCTCTCATGGGTTGATTCCGATGATAAAGATCACTACGGAAATAAAGTAATCAAGTTTGCCGGCCAAATGCTTGCAG
Source organism: Nitrosopumilales archaeon (assembly GCA_009665115.1). Lineage (GTDB taxonomy): Archaea > Thermoproteota > Nitrososphaeria > Nitrososphaerales > Nitrososphaeraceae > Nitrosopolaris. The sequence continues at coordinate 1,921 of WJXE01000179.1, read as the reverse complement.
ACTTATTTAGAACTGCATTCCGCAACCTAATTCGGGACATGAAATACCAACTTGAGCGATCTGGTCAGAAACGTGGTATCAATGCCGTTGCCGCAGCTGTGAGGCCAGGTATCATTTCCGACAAACTCAACAACGCTATTGCAACTGGTAACTGGGGCCGCGGAAGAGTTGGAGTTACTCAATTACTTGATAGAACAAATTACATGTCAACCATCAGTCACCTACGCCGAATCCAGTCTCCGTTAAGCAGAAGCCAGCCGAACTTTGAGGCAAGAGATCTGCACGCTACACATTTCGGTAGGATCTGTCCGGCTGAAACACCGGAAGGTTCTAACTGTGGACTAGTAAAGAATTTAGCGCTTTCGGCGGTGATTTCCGTGAGTGTCTCCTCTGCTGAAATTGTGGAAAAGTTATTCGAATTTGGAGTCGAACACGTTGATGAGGCCAACGAAAAGCTAAGGAGCATCGGCGCTAGAATATTTGTCGACGGCCGATTAATAGGATATGCTGAGGACGGACGCCGCTTATCAATTGCCCTTAAAGACATGAGGAGGTCAGGAAAAATTCATCCTCATATTGGCATATACTTTTACTCCTCATTGAACGACAATGCCACTAAGCGCCTTTACGTAAGTTGTAACGCTGGGAGAGTTCTTAGACCGTTAGCAGTAGTTAAAGATGGTAGGGCTCTCGTAACCGATGAAATAATCGAGAAGGTTAGCAAGAAATTTCTATCATGGACTGACCTCCTCTATATGGGCATGATAGAGCTGGTAGATGCAAACGAAGAAGAGAACTGCTATGTAGCTGTCGAAATGGCACACATAGAAAATACACACACGCATCTCGAAATATTTGCGTCTGCTATTCTTGGAGTAGGAGCTTCCATAATCCCATATCCTGAACACAATCAATCGCCGCGAAATACGTATGAAAGTGCCATGGCCAAACAGAGTCTTGGTTTTTCTACGCCTTTGATGAATGCTAGCACTTACGTGAGGCAGCATTTTATGCTATACGCACAGACACCCATGGTCAGTACTAAGGCAATTAATCTACTAGGTCTTGATGATCGCCCAACTGGGCAGAACGCTGTTGTTGCTGTTTTACCATTTGAGGGTTATAATATCGAAGATGCAATCGTGTTCAACAAATCCTCAGTCGAAAGAGGACTTGGGAGAACATTCTTTTACAGGGTATATGAAGCTGAATCGAAACAGTACCCTGGTGGAATGAAGGATACCTTCGAGCTTCCAGCATCAGATGCTAATATCAGGGGCTTCAGGGGAGAAAAAGCATACCGTTTACTAGAGCAAGATGGGGCCATTATGCACGAAGCAGTTGTTACGGGTGGCGATATTTTGATCGGCAGGACTTCTCCTCCTAGATTTATGGAGGAGTACAAGGAATTTGAGGTGAAGGGTCCCTACCGCAGAGACACTTCAGTGGGTGTGAGGCCATCAGAAAACGGCGTCGTGGATACGGTTATCATGACTCAGTCAATAGAGGGAGGTAAAATGTATAAGATAAGAGTGCGGGACATGCGCATTCCGGAAATCGGGGACAAATTTGCTTCGCGACACGGTCAGAAAGGAGTAATAGGTATGCTGGTAAGCCAAGAAGACTTGCCTTATACTGAAGATGGTGTTGTACCAGACATTATGATAAATCCACATGCTTTCCCTTCACGTATGACTGTTGGGCAGTTTATGGAGTCATTAGGAGGCAAAGCTGCTTCCTTGAGATGTCGTGCTGTCGATGGCTCTGCATTTCTCGGCGAGAAATTAGACGATTTGAAGGGTGTCTTGGAGGAGTATGGCTTCAAGTATAGCGGCAAGGAGGCTATGTATGAAGGCAGGTCAGGCAAAAAGTTTCCTGCTGATGTGTACGTTGGTGTAGTCTATTACCAAAAACTGCACCA
>WJXE01000178.1 GCA_009665115.1 Nitrosopumilales archaeon | reverse complement strand
CTGTGCGGATAGGGCAGTGGCTCTTACCAAAGATAACTTTGGAATAAACCAACAAAAACAGTCTGTCTTGGTTGACTTATTGACGGTGATATGCCTAGACTGGAGAGCAGTTGAACTAAATTGGAATCCTACCGGAGAGCCAAACCTGAAACATATAGAAGATGAAGATCTTACGAGTTTAGGGGCAAAAAACGAGTCATATAGTAAGATTGTAAGAAGGCTTATTGATGCTTACAAGGCAAAGAAATAATATCTATACCTTTTCAGATATGTTAATACAGTTTATCTAACTCTAATTTTTTGCATGTTAACTGAAACACTTGCTCGACTTCCTAAGGCATTCCTGCTACTCCATCCATGGAAACAATAGGGCCAACATGGACTAGTGATAACATAGAACGGAATAATTCATTATTTCTTTGAATAAAACGACAAAACGAGCTGTCGTTTATATATAATGCTGAATGCATTTTATATATTCCAATTTGCTGAAGGATTTGGCTAAAAATAGGGTAGATTCACAGAAACCAAGAAAAGATGGACTTACCTATATCATAGACAGGTTTCAGGGCCTTGACAAAGAGAATTTTGAGATACTTGCACCATTCATAGATATGGTCAAGATTCATGGCGCGCTCCCTTTGCTTGCTTCCGATACCCTATTGAAACAGAAAATTAAATTCTATCATGATCTAGGTGTACAAGTATCAACAGGAAGTACAATTACCGAATTCGCAATTTTGGAACATTCATTGGAGAGACTTGCGAAAGAAGCAGCCGCTATTGGATTTGACACGATAGAGATTGGTGAAAATAGTGTAGACATAAGTATGGAACGTAAGAGGAAGATTATGGATTTGGTAACTTCCCTCGATATTAATGTTCAATGGAAGGTAGGAAGGAAAGATCCTAGACATCAGCTGAATGCAGAAGAAACGTCATATAAAATCGGCGATGCCTTAAAGTTAGGATCCAAAAAGGTGGTGCTCGAGGCAAACGAAGGAGTCAGCGTAGGAATTTATGATGAAAAAAGTCTCATAAAATGGAACCTCATCGGGGCAATAACAGCAAAATTTCCACCCAGCACTTTCATATTCGAGGCTCCTCTGGAGTCACAACAATCAGCTCTGATCGCAGAGTTTGGACAGCGGGTAAATTTAGCTGAAATTCATTCCGAGTCCGTCGCGTCAGTCGAGTCTCAACGCCGAGGATTTCTTTCGAAAGCAGCTTTTGGTGTCTCGTATTTGCGTAAGGACCCCGAGGGTGGCCCTGCTGCAAAATTCATTTATTATATTATTAAGACAAAGCATCCTATTGAACAGAGCGATCTGATAAGTCTGAGCCACCTGCCTAGAAGAACAGTACAAGGAGCGATTGATGAGCTGAAACTACAAGGCTTAATAATTGGAAGAAATAGTCTTGACGATGCAAGGAAGAGAGTGTATATTCCAATTCATTCAGACTGGCTCTGAACGACATTTGACTCTAAATTTGAGTCATAAAATATGCCACTGAAAACACTTTCGCTTGACGACACGTTAGTTTCATAATAAGACACTAGATGTAAAATTTAAGAGATTAAGTAACCCGAATCTTCTTCTTATATTGTTAGACACATTTCTTATAAATCATATGTTTATACCACAATTCAATGAGTGCAAAAATGTCTGTGTTCCTAGAAGTCATTGCTATCGTGACAGCATTATCGCTGATAGTAGCAAGTGCTTTCGTTACTCCAGCTTTCGCATTGAAGCGGTACTTTAATTGCGTGACTGAAATTGCCAATAAATCGGGAAAACTCACTCTAGCTGATGTCAACAGTTGTTATGCTAAAGAGTTTCACGGTAGCAGCCATGCAAGCAGCAGTGCATCAACTTCCAATGCAAACGGTAAATGATTAGATTGGAAAAACAGGATGGATTTATGAAAACTGCTAGAATTTTAGTAGTGGGGGCAGTCTAACACTCCCTCACTGATAATTCAATTGTCACGATTTGAATTTATTTATTATTTTATTCTATTCCTAGAATAGTAAGCCTACTGGGAAGTCTTTGTATAGCGATATTAACCACAACGATACTCAATTAATTTAAATCATTCCTACACTTAGCCAGATTCGCCAGCATATGTGCTCTACATACTTATTTTTTTGTGAGATTATTAATTGATTTTGTCTTATTTTTTCGCGGACGCTGCTGAATTAACTAATTGATTATTAGAGAACACATTATTCTTTGATGTTGCATCTTGATTAATCTTCAGTCCTTGTGGCGTAGCGCTGACTATCTTGTTAGACGAGAATGTATTTTCTAAAGAACCCTTGTTGACAAGTATAGCATCTGAGAGAGAGTTCATTATTATATTATCATATATTTTGTTTCTTGTTGACCCATATCCAACATTAATTCCATCTCCACTATTTGAAATTGTGTTGTTATATATCATATTGTTATGTGATTGTGAAACAAGGATGCCTTTTGGTTCATTATAGATAATATTGTTCCTGGCAATAGAATTATACATATTTCTACTAAAGTCTAATCCCTCACCCGCGTTATTATGAACTTTATTATTTTCAATTAAGACATTGTAGCAATTAAGTGAGCAGATTATACCACTTCCGTTATTACCATATAATATATTATTTCTGATTATCATATCGTGTGCCCCTGTATGTGGGTCGAGACCATAATGGCCACTATTACGGATAATATTGTTCTCAATAATCATATGACCTACGCCAAAAGTGTATAGTCCAAAGTACACATGGTGTATATCGTTATTTCTTATGATACTTCCATCGCCTCCGTAATAATAGCTCAGTCCTGAACCGCCTTTATGCTGACCTTGTTCATAGCCTAAATATGCAATCTCTGAATTCGTGATATCTGTTGTGCCTGTTGCATTATTTTCAACTACGATAGATGGCCTAGGAGCACCGGGATGCGTGATGTCGCCAGTCCTTGATCCATTAGTTATAGCATAGTAATTTGTTGTTGGATCCCACGATGTTATCTTTACTGAATCAATCTTTAGACTACCATGTACATCCAAAATGTAGGCGGGAGCTATCTTAGCAGAACCAGCACCACGTGTTACCTTCGAGCTTATCTTTAGCCACTTAGTATTTGTAGAATCAATATGGAATGTAGCTCCTTTAGCAATTATTAGATTTGCATTTAGAAACCATATATTACTAGTACCACCTTGTGGTGAAGATTGCTTGCTCAATATGCTATTATCTTGGAGTTTATTGTAAATTTCTGTCATGCTTGCAGAAGTACAGGTGACGGTAATTGTTCTAATTGATGGAGTGTAGGTAATACACGATGGAGAAGACGAACCCGTATTGCGATCTTTTATTGGTGAAGCTGGAGAAAGAGTGGAAGAAAAGATAGTTTCGTGTTTGGTGATACTTGCCTGCTCCGTAGTGAACAGAGGCTTACTCTCAGCGGTATTAGTCGAGAATATAATCACTATTGCTATTAAAATCGAGATGATAACAATTAAGGGCGTTAGAGTCATCCGGACATGATGTTTCAATTCTCATTCAAAATTTTCAAAAAGTGGAATATATACTTTTGACTATAGGTCCTCCTCGAGCTGAATTGCAGAAGCGGCTCGTGGTAGCGCCTACTGCTTAGCTACGGGAGTGATGGAATGTTGCTCCAAGACGAGCTGAACGATCAGAGGCCCCCCCTTGTTTGAAATAGTCATTATTGTTATTATACATAAAATCATTCGCTGAAAACCGAGCAAACCCTGCTTATATGGGTCTACTCAGTTACTATAACAAATGGTGTTATTCAAGCACCCTTCAAGTAAAAAGTATTGCTCTGTGTATTGTATCCCAGCTGCTTGAAATTTAATACCCTAAAGCCATTATCATGAAGATATTTCATTAACTGATCAAACAGACCTGAGTTAGTATAATATGGCATATTGGTAGTCAACGCAACGTTATGAAACGTAATTAAAGGAACTGCATTTATCTTTCCTCCTTGATTGTAATTAATCTGGCTATTGACTATCTTTACAAAGTCAGAAAATATTGCAGCGTTATTAAACGAGTCCTTAATTTCTACTACATCGAAAGATAAACTTCTAGCATCATACTTGTTTGCGTAATTCAGTTTACCAGCGGGAGAGTATGTCCTGCAATCAGTTTGTGGGTCCTTTTTGAATCCAGCGCAATCTAAGAACATTAGAGGTTCTGTCCCAGATCTGGCCATATTATAATATTTTGCAACTGTATTTACTACAATGGGGTTATTTGATCCTTCATTGTATGGATAAGCGAAGATTGTAGAGTTATATCCATGGCTAGCAAGGCACTGCTTTGAACCGCCAATTTCAAAATCAAGCTGACTTTGAGACAGGGTGTTAAGATGAGCATGAGTCATAGTATGCGATTCTATATCCATAC
>WJXE01000177.1 GCA_009665115.1 Nitrosopumilales archaeon | reverse complement strand
CAGTAACAGCTGCACCTGCACAATCACCATTATTATTATTTTGTCCTGTTATTTGTTTTTGCAGCTGCTTTGCTCCATTTATTATTGTAGAGAGAACGGGCAGCAGTAACTGTTGTGGTTGCTGGCCTATGAGAGATAGTATTCGGCTATTGGTGATAGACTGAATCGCAATAACAGCTACAAGAATAACAATTACCGCAATCAAAGATAATTCTCTGGCTTTGGTCATTGTGAATCGTTTAGAATTAGTACGAATATAGTGTCGTCGACATATAAATATAAGTTTGTTATCGATATTTATGCCTGGTTTTTAGGATGTTTGATGTAGTGTTTGACTCTAAACTGTGGAGTTATGTCCTCAGCATCATGCGGGTGTCGAATCTTGAACAATTCTTGGTCATTGTAGAGTAGAACTAAGTATTTCACTAGAAATGAAGGTATCTCTTATGATTAAATCATTTGAAATAGAAATTAGGATCGTCGTACTTTGATTTCAAAGTGATTGTGACTTATCTAGTGCGGACAAAGCGCTTTTTGTAGTGTGTTCGTCGAATGTACCGCATATCTTTTATAACAATAATCATAACATTAATCCAACTTATCAGCATAAAATGTGACAACCGATAAAGAAAAAAACAATAAGAAAAAAATTTTGATAGTAGATGATGAAACAGATGTTTGCTTGACACTAAAGGTGGTTTTAGAAGGTAATGGATTTAAAGTTGATACGTTTGTTGATCCTACTTTGACGCTGGAGAATTTCAAAAGCAGCAGGTATGATCTATTAATTCTGGATATCAAAATGCCAGTAATGAATGGCTTTCAATTATATGCACAAATGAAGAAAATAGATCTTAATATCAAGGCTCTTTTTCTGACAGCTCTAACCGACTTACAAGAGTACGATGCATTTAAAAAAGAAGTCTTTCCTAAAGAAGGCCAAAGACACTTTATTCAAAAGCCAATTGAAAATGAAGAGATAATAGAAAGAGTAAATGCAATAATATAGTTCCGATTCTTAGTACAGTTGGCAAACAATAACGATTTGAAACCTCAGCTCCCTAGCCTAGACGGTTTATTTTGCTGAATATCTCCTCTTTATTGTTATTGTACTTAGACTTGAAAGGTACTAATTGTTCATCGAACTCTTTTTTCTTGTGTAAGGACGATTTCAGCATCTTCTTCTCCTTCCCTGATCAATTTCTTTATTCTATAAGCTGAAAAATCTCCATCTTCAAATAGATAGTGCATCTTTTCTTTGCGTCCTATTCGTGTTACTTCTTCTATTACTGCCCCATATCCATGGACTAATTCATTGTATTCTGATTCTATTTCTTTAAACTTCGTTTTACTCTTCTCATCCATCTTAGCATCATCAGCATTTATGATATCGTGTATTTTCTTTAAAAGAGAAAGATGTCTTTCACGAATCTTCAACATTTCAATATTTGTGTTTGTCTTATCCATGAAGATGATATCTCTTGCTCTGTGTCATACTTCTACCATATTAATTGGGAGTTCCTTTTGTTCGCGAGGAAAGACATCCACAATATAGAACCTTTTGTTGTACTCAGGTGAAGCATTTATTGCTTCTAGCATTGGAGTGTTACTCAGTAAACTTCCGTCCCACAGATATCTACCATCTTTAGTACTCCATTGTATGCCATAAAATGGATAACCTGCACATGCAACTATACTATCTGCATCTATATCCATCTTATAGCTATCAAAGATAACAGGCTCGCCTTTCTGTATATCTGCTGCAGTGATAATAAGCCTTGATCTCAAATCGTTAGTATTGTTGTTGCCGTGACTCTTCTTTTCTATTATTTTTTGGATAGCTAATGGAGCAGCATATTACATCTTGCTTTTTACAAGTAATGAGTGGGCTCGTCTTATTCCAACGTCCTGGTCTGTTTTCCTACAAGCGTTGCATACTGCATTACTTTATGCAAGTTTACATTTTCCTCCTCCCGGTAATCCTTACAACCCAATACAGCAGCTTTCTTATTTTGGTGTTGTATTTCTTCTTGGCCGTTCATGATTGTCACAGGAGCAGCAATGTCACCAGCTATAGGTGCCCGATATCCACATTATCCTAGGATTTTCAGAGGGCGGAAGTAGCACGCAGCCTTTATTTTGTTCATTATTGTTCACATAACAATGGTTATCGTAGAACGATTTCCGGATAATATGAGTAACATATTCTTAGGCAAGGGAACTAGCCTAGGCGTAGCGATAGGAATATTTGGTCTTTTTGTTCTTGCTATCATAACTATACATGTGTGAGCTACTGGGATTTCGCTGAAAGGGCCTAGAGCTGTTCAGAACAAACTTGGTACTGTCATAGAGCCAGTAAGACGGGCTTTATTTGGTAGAATAGTACCAAGATCTTATTACTCAAAATCAGATATTACACCTTTTTTTCGAGCAAATGGTTACCCTCCAAATACTCAAGAATACAAACAACTATTGGACAATAATTTTGCTAACTGGAAGTTCAAAATTCACGGGTTGGTTGAAAATCCTCTTGAACTTTCCCTTACAGACTTACATGCTATGAAAAAACAGATGCAAATTACCGAACATTCATGTATTCAAGGATGGACTGCTATAGGGGAGTGGGGAGGTGTGTCAATGAATTATATGATCTCTCTTTGCAGACCTCTACCCCAAGCCCGCTATGTGGTGTTTTATTCTTATCAGTATACTGATGGTACTCAATTCTACGAGGCAATATACATTGAACTTGCAAAACATCATCAAACCATTCTTGCTTACGGAATGAATGGTGAGCCGTTATCTGTTCCTTATGGGGCGCCTCTGCGATTAAGAGTTGAAACTCAGCTTGGCTACAAGATGGTAAAATGGATAAAGTCAGTTGAATTCGTTTCAGATTATAAGAATATAGGTATGGGACAAGGTGGTCACCGCGAAGATCACATGTATTATGGCATAGGTGCTGGGATATAAAATTACTTAATAAGCGATTAGAATCGTATCTTGCAGATATGGGTTCCACTTACTATTGACACTACTACGCACGAGGAGAGCCCCATTACTAGAATGATAGGCAACAGGAGTACAGATTTCCTCAAAGAAAAATAGATTCTAATAACCTAGATGGATCCACAAGAAAGAATGGCTCGTTTTCTTTTAGAATTCGAAAGGCCTGCGAAAAATACTTGCAAGAATAGGGACTACTCATACTAAATTTAGAGTAGCGAAGTGTGGCACTCCGTCAAGGAATTGTGATTCTTTTGTCAATATAATGCTCATTTGATAAAACAAGATGGCGTCAACAAGTGACAAAGTTGACAGCGAACAAAAAAAGAACGGATCATGTTAATCATTTACATGCAGTCGACCAAACAAATAACCCAAATTGCTTTATCTAATTTCTTGATGAAGGCTTCAGTCTTAAAAGTCTCTTCTTGTTTGAAATGTTATTGTTATTGCTTTGTAGATATTTCCAACAAGATTTGTACTAATTCGCTTGGAACTGTAATCATTGCATCATGTCCTTTTTTTAAGTTCATGATAATCCCAGCCACCTTGTGATTTTATTCTTTGAGGCATAAATTGAGAGTCCCCGAAATCAGTACATGAGATATAACTTTTGGCTAATTTCTTGGATTGTGTGTTCTGCATCTTTAAAGGCTGATCATGAGTATGCCATGGCATAGGACCTAAACGAGCATTCATCCAAACTATATCATCAGGATTAGTTACTCCAAAATCTTGAGGTTCATAAGAAGATACGAGCCATTCTTTGCCTTGTTCTTTCATTGATCTTTGTTCATAAATCTCTTTCAGACCAGGTATTAAATCAAAGGCACTTTTGCCATCTTGAGATATATATGCATCAAGATATACAAGGCGCTTAATCCTCTGTGTTATCTTCTCCGCGGCGCCGCCAATAACCATACCCCCATAGCTGTGGCCAACTAGAATCACTTCGTTAAGGTCTTCGTACTCAAACACTTGTATGATATCTTGTATGTGAGTATCTAAATCAATATCTTTTCTTAGAAGGTGACTTCTTTCTCCAAGACCTGTAAGCGTTGGTGTATATACTTCGTGACCCTGTTTTCTAAGGAGAGGAGTTACTTTTTGCCAACACCACCCTCCATGACAAGATCCGTGGACTAATACAAAAGTAGCAGTAGTAGACATTTTTGTACTTGTATTGTTGAGTGTATTAAAAATAAATCGATCTCCAGTAAAAATAATCGTCGTCGTTATTTTCCCTAACTATTGCTATTTTTAAGTCTCATTGGCATATTGCTATTTTTAATCAACAAATCTTAATAAGGATGCACACCGTATGCGGATACGTAATTGATGATTAGTAGAAGACTCGTGATTGCACTTGGTATATTTGCGACATTACTTGGCGGAGTTTTTAGTACTTCTTATGATCACACGGTATTAGCAC
>WJXE01000176.1 GCA_009665115.1 Nitrosopumilales archaeon | reverse complement strand
GTTGTAGACTTACACTTTTTAATGGCTTTACATAACTTTACAAGTTGTTTATAGTGATGAAAAATGATGGATATGAAAATTGTCTGTATCCTCATATTGCTTGGCAGCATAAAATATCGCCAAATTGTTTAAGTGGGCAATAGAAAAGATTTGGTTAATTTTGAATCCCGCCCATTCATCTGCAATTGACTCTGAACTAGCAGATGCAAGACCTCGTTTAGTAAAATCGAAATGCCTATTGACGTTAATTCATGCTCACAATGTCCTAACATCCTAACAGCATTGTATCAACTCACATGTCTTTGTCGCCTGGGACGGCTTTTCTTTGCTCAATGGCAGACTAAAAGTAAATGTGGCTCCCTTTTCAGGACTATTATTTTCACCCCATATCTTACCACCATGAGCTTCTACTATCCTCTTAGATATGAATAAACCCAAGCCTGTACCTGTATCAGATTTTGTAGCAAATCTTGTAAATAACCTTGAAAGTATCTCAGGATCTATGCCCGTTCCAGTATCCTTTACACTAATAACAACTTCTTGGTTATTGTCGCCCTCACCATAATCATTACCTTCTGTTTTCTCTTTTTCTACATTTACTGATATAGTCCCACCATCTGTTTTAGTGAATTTAAAGGCGTTGTTTATTAGATTAGAAATAACTTGTATAATTCTTTCTTTGTCTGCTTCTAAAAAAATATCCTGAGGCTGATATAATATTTGTACTTTTGTACCGTTAAATTGTGTGGTTAATACTATATCATCTAGAACATTTAGTATTACATGATTTAAATTGAATCGTTCAATATGCAATTGTAATGACTGGCTTTCAATCTTTGTGAGATCCAATAGATCCTCTGTAAGCCGATTCAATCTTTTTGCATTTCTAGAAACAGTATCCAGTAATTCGTTGTACTGTTCGATATTTCCTGTCTTGGAAAGAAGGAGTTGCGACAAGCTAAGTATTGGTTGGATAGGGTTTCTTAATTCATGAGCTGCTATATCGATAAACTCTTTTTGCATCCTCTCCGTTTCCTTTACTTTTCTGTACATTTTAGTTTGAAGCCAAAAGCTTTCAAATATTGAAACATAGGACAAAACAGTTGATCTGCTATTAGAATACGTTGCAAATCCTAGAGCATCAATAAAAGTATCTTTTGAATCATCGTTTATTTCTGTAACCAAGGACTTCTTTCTATCTGTTATCATAATTGTTGATTTGGTTGCTGAAGATGTTTCTATATTTCTTAGCTGAATAAGAGAAGAATGAGAAGAGCAAGATAAAACATTTTGTATTTCTTGTTCTACAGAATAATCATTTAAAGGTGCCAAGATTCTAATATTTACATGGTTATCTGTTGCGACTTTTTTTAGTAATTGTAGTATTCCAATATCAGCTTGACGATGTATAGTATTAGTTGTAGGAATCATTATCATTATTTCTTTTGTAGATGATTTTATGAGATTTATGAAGATGTTTTGTATTTCAATAGGATTTCTAATTATTTCTAGAACACTTGGTTTAATTCCTTCCTCTAATTCTTGGATTATCTGCTCAGCTGGTATAGCTTTGGTCCAAAGAGTTTCAAATAAATATTTTTGCTGTTCCACAACCTCTTTGACGTTACTATATATTACCTGGGATGTTACGTTCTCTTTCTGAAATAAAAATACAGGAGCAAGGTATTCTTTTTCACTTGTCATAAAATTTCCTTTAACTCCATCTAAATGACGAACCTCTGCAAGCTTCATTAGTTCTTTGGCGAAAGAAAGATTATCTTTTGTAATGTCAGTAATTTGTCTCAATCTAACGCCCCTATTTCTAAGGACAGCCAATGCCTTGTTGTATGGTTCTACCTCAATTGACACGGACGGTGCTCTAAAATCTGCACAAATATCTACATTGCTCTTAGACCGAGATAAAATCTCTAGTAATGCGGCAACTACATTCTTTTCTTTCTTATCATCATTATCATTTTTTTCTTTTTTTACCATAAATTATCTCATCCTTTTCTTTCTTATCATTGGGAGAAGGCAGAGCTGTATCCATACTACACACTCCTCGATCTAGAGAATTCAGCTAAATGGATTGATTGCATTACAATTCCATCAAGATCTTCCACTATCTTAGAAAATCTGCTTTTTTCCTTGAGTAAGCTAGTACGGAGGCGACCCAGCAGCTATAAATACATTAGTCAGCATCTATTGCTAGAAATCACAAACGTCTCATTGGACTGGAGAATTTTAGAACAGGTCTACCAATTTTGGGCGCTTATACAGACATTATGATGGGTAATGCAAAGTGCTGTTATACCAACTAACACAAACGATTAGTTTTTAAGAATTTGCGTCAAAAATAACGGAAAAATAATGTTCTACTCCTACGTGCCCTTTGTATTTCTCGGATTAATCTCTAAGCCGGTACTTAACAGTAACAATGACAATCACTGCGATACGTACATGAGGGACATATTGGAAATCGGACAACGAAAGGAAACGATCAATTTCTATATATATAGCGATTTGCTGAGGAATAAATTATATTATTGAGCAGTTGCTATAGAAACACCATTGGCTGATCGAACGCGTCACATAAAAAAGAAACAGCTTAGAGATATTAGCCATAAAATACGCAGAGTTCAATTGCGTATGCACAACAGAAAGGCTAAATGCTATATTCCTGAATTACTTGTTGAACTAAACTCACTATTCAAGCAAAGGGAATCCATAAGAAATGGAAATGTAATGAGGACCCCGCATATCCCCAGACCTCAAAAAATATGTTCTGTATGCAATTACAGGATTGACAAAGGCTACCATATTTGTAAACCTAAACCCTCACGGCCTTTGCAGTCGTAAGGATAGGACGCAGTTACAATTTCTGGTTAGAGTGTCTTTCTGACGATCCTTGTTGCTAGCGCTTTAGTTCCATTAGTTAATGTGACTTTTCCAAATAATCATATAAATAAAAAGCATTCTGAGGGAACAGTGCACTTTGGAGATAAATTAATACACTTACCCGATCAATCAAAACATATCTACCGCATAAAAGAAGAGGAAGAAAAATAAGAATGGAATGCATAGTTCATGATAATGACAAAGGATCAACACATGAAACATTTTAAAAGTGAGAAAGGTGGTAAAACCGCAGCACAACAAGCAGACGAATTTGTTTCTCAGCCTTCAGTAAGGGGCGTAAGCGTTTCAATTTATGAATATGGAATATTATTGCTATATGAAGAGATGGCAAATAAGGGTCAAGACATAGGAAATGAATAGAATCTTAATTCTTCGAACTTCACTTTCTCTATTCCTAAAACAATCAACTATTTTATCCCTATTATCTTTTTGATACTCTTCCAAAGATTTTATTGGATGTTTCCTCAAATGTATTAGGATGTGTTACTCATTCTACGATAGAATGGTTAATATAATTAACCAAATCTTGTCTGTAACACAGCGGTCAACTCAAATTTATGCAGCGACTTATTGACGAGTTGGAAATGAATTTTGTTCCTTGAGTATATACACCAAAATAGGTTGCACACACAATGCTATTTTTACTATTTTTGTTTTGACATATGTTTCCCTATCTGTTCAAGCTCTTTGTAATCATAATTCTGTACATGCAATACATTACTCCAAAAGGCGCTTTGAGCTACTACCACAGCTAATTCGTTTAACTCTCGGTCTCTAGCACCAAACATTTTTGCAACCTCTGTGATAAGTCTGACAGTATAGATATTTTTAGCAGCAGCTGAAGCTAACAAGACTATGACGAACCTAGTTTCACAGTGTACTGTTGCAAATTCGACCCAATTTATGCCTCTACCACCGGGTTCCAAGAATGAACCACTTAATGTGCCTGGGAAAAATATGTCGTAATAGCAATTAATGCAAGATCATATCCCCTGCTGTAATCAATTCGGCTGGTACTCTGAAACACTTCGCGCCAAATGCAGTCTATTCTATAACTGGTAGCGAAGTGTATCTTAATTCAAGCTCGTTACCCCCCGAAAGGATAACGAGCAAGAATTTCCTGGATCTTCAATACGCTCGATCTTACTCTTCAAAAGGCTGGAACACATAATTACTTCTGTGAGGTACATCTCTGGATGCATGGATCAGTCATCGCAAAATACAGCTATTAAGTACCCGGCCAACAAGAATCCTCACTCCTTTTTTTCATAGTGTAATGTAAATACTGCGGTTTCTTCAACTTTATGATTTTTTTTGGCTGGTTGGACGGTTTCGGACACGACTTAATCGAATTTATGCATGGATTTGGTCTTTTTCTGTTGTAATCAGCTTATTTCTTGGTTAGTGGACTCGCACTTTGATAATGTACGGTGTAAAGTAGAAATTCTAATTTAATTTAATCTGAAAAGTATTCACGTTGTGACAGCAGCCCCACAGATGGTATCATTTGTACCGGGAACAATGGCACTCCTGCAACCATGTGGGAATCACAACG
>WJXE01000175.1 GCA_009665115.1 Nitrosopumilales archaeon | reverse complement strand
GTTTAGAGACTGCTAGCTACAGATATACCTGCAAGCTTTAAGATTTTCGTTATAGAAACATGCACATCCTTAGAGGATGACAAGCTTTTGCTTCACCATCTTCAACATCATTAGATCAATCAGTAGACCGAAAATAAATTTTGATGACCTATCACAAAATTCATTTCAATACTCAGTGTTCTGATGCTCGTCCATTATAATAATCCCTCAATGAATCTTTAAAATATAGATCTGGTTTTCCAAATATTGCAGCATTGCAACCGTTGCCATAGTCGTCAATTGTTCGATTATTGACTGAAATCCTATTCGCGAGGATGACGACCATTTTTTCATCAATGGACGGCTGTGTAAACTTAAACTTATCTATTACCTTAAAAGTGTCGAGGTCATACGACAAGTGTACCGAGATGTCTGCTGACCCTAAAGTACCCGATCTTACACCTATAGTTGACATACTAAAAGAGTTTCGGATCCTGGAAACCATAAAATCGAAGTTGTTTGCAAGACCTGACGAAGCATCCAAACATCTGAGTGCTGTGTTGAAGAAGATCAGTAAAAGCTACATAACCTTAGCTGAAAATCTAAGGATATTTACCACATTGACGTTTGATAGCGAACCACAAACAAGGGAATCCAAAGAATTTCTTTTTGAAGCAAAATTTGGTTATCTAACAGATGAGAGTGGAGACGCTAGAGCCAGCTGCAGCCGTATTTTGAATATCTATAATACATATTTAAGCGGTTGGTTTTTCCGCTTACTTAAATCGGATGAAGCAAATCGATTGGAAACCCTTTTTAGAGTGAAATTTTCTCCATACGATAAAGAGTTTGTTCTAGCTGTGGATAGAACAAATGAATTTCTAACTAACTCTGGTGAATTAATCTATCCTCTTGTCGTAGAAGGTGATTTGCAACAAGCTCAACAGAAGGTTAAAGAATTCTCAAACGATCTTGATTTACCGCTAACAGATTTGAGAAATGAATTGAAAATATTTCTGAGTATGGAAGCTGATTTTCTAGAAAAAAGCAAAGCTGTTTGAATAAAATATTGAATTCAATCCTGTAAAGTTCTGTTGCAGAAACATTCTGTTGATTGAGGAGAATGAGTACGCTAGATGTTAATGGAACCGTTGTTGCGAAAGCGCGGTGGGTGAAAGCGTTAATGAGACTTTTGTGCAAGATGTCCCTCAAAAGTTGCTTAACGCCAAACCGTAAAAACAAAGCCTGCTGTAGTACAATTTATAAAATGTAACTGCCAAAACATAATGACCCATATATGTCAAATTACTTATTCTCAACAACATTCTAATGTATAAGATATTCTTAATTAAAAAAGAGATTATAGAACATTGTCTAAATCGCAAGAGGAAATGCATGTGTGGAGAAAGAAAATAGAAATGATAGGAATTGATATAAAACATCTAGACCAAGATATGGACACCAATCGATTCAGGCTAAAAACAAGGATCATGAATCGGCACTTCATAAATGAACTAAATAAGATCGGTTTACAACTCATAAATATGACTGGAACGTTTGATGGTAAGCTTTTGGTACTTTTGGAAACAAAAGTTTCATGACGGAACGAATTGCAGCGACGATACCGGAATCTGCTTTTGTATATTTGGTATCTTTCAATTGAAACTCCGATAAGTTACCAGAGTCGAGCATGTGACTCTGGTAATTCTTCGGGACATTTGGATGCCCTGTTAATTTAGGGACATTTTCTGGTAACTATTTGAGAGCAGCTTTTCCAATATAATGAGAGACTATCGGTTGGGGACCATCTTTGAGAAGTGCACGGATTCCATCTTCCATAAGCTGAACGTTTTTGGTAACGCGTTCATGCTGACGCATATGCTCAGTCCAGGTATCAGCAATTCTGATCTCTAGATAGTGACCAATATCTGTTGGGTCTTGGAATAATTCCCAATAGGCCATCCCCTCGCTCTTGAGAGTACGTCCTAACTCACGTATACTCTGCTCGAACTCATCAGATAATTTAGGGTCAATCCTGTAGTCGATTGTTATTAGAGCTTGGCCTTCACTGTTTGGAGGGTCAACTGAGAGCTGCGGAGGAAGTGACCAGTGGTCACTGCCTGCTGGTGTGAAATCAAGATCATCCACAAGAGTAGTGCTGTAACGCTTTCTAGCAATAATAGTTGCAGCTAAGGCTATCGAAGCTACTGACAGGGTAATTGGAATCCCCATTGTGTTAGCCATTGTACCCCATATCACACTTCCAACTGCCAAGCCACCATTTAGTACAAGCAGATAAACCGCCAATACTCTGGCTCCAATCCACTTTGGCGCAGATTTCATTCCAATGGTATAAAGTTTTGATAATATGGTGATGTAAGCTACTCCTCCTGATCCCATGACTATACAAAGAATACCAAAATCTCGTACGTATCCCATCGTGAATATTACCACTGCAAGTAAACCAATAGAACCTGTCATAAGAGATTCTATTGAGACCCTAGATTGCAATTTTGGCAAAATTGCAATTCCTCCAATTATTGCTCCCGTACCAAAAGATCCTAATAGTAGCCCAAAACCTGTGGAATCAAGTCTGAGTTCGTGTTTCGCTAGAAGTGGCAAGAGAGATAATAATGCGCTACTACATAAGGTGAACAAACCCGCACGAACCATTAATACATGTGCTGCTTGAGAATGGCGTACATAACGTATCTGAGCTCGAATGGCTCCAATTATATTCTCCGGTGGCAGCAAAGTTTGGGCTTGGGACTTTCTTGGCAATTTACTCAGGACTATGATCATAGCAATAAAGGAGGCTGAATTAAGAAAAAATACTGCCCAAGGTGCGATTGCAGCTACAATAAAACCACCAACCGTAGGGCCAACCGCACGACCAATGTTACTTGCTACAGCACTAAGAGTGAGAGCTGCTGGCATTTCTGATCTTGATACTAGTGCACTCAAGGTAGGAATAATAGGAGTCCTAATCATAGTTGTACCTGCTCCCAGTGCAAAAGTAAGTATCAGCAAGAAAGAAGGGGTAGTAACGCCAAGAAGAGTGAGCATCCCTAGAATTATAGACACTGTAAACATGTACCCGCATGTAATGAGAAGTATATTACGCCGGTCAAAAATGTCAGATAATGCCCCAGATGGTAATGCAAACAGAAAAATTGGTAGAGTACTTGCTGTTGTAATAAGAGAAACGAATAAAGGATTTGGGGCAAGCGAAGTCATTAGCCATGATGCCCCAACATCATACATTGCCGCACCGATATATGAAAATAGGGTAGCGATCCACAAAGCTCTATACAGGCTATCTCTAAAAGGACTCAAACCGAATGCCGAAACCTCATCTTCTCGTCCTTGTTTTCGTCTTTCGACCATAGGAAATAAGCAAGCGGGAGTTAGTCATAAATTTTCAGAACGAGGAAGAAGAAAAGCACAAAAAAGTAGAGAATCGTGAGTAATTATCAGGTAGGGTTTCAAGATGAGATTAAATTCCGACAGAGAATAGTGAAGCAGGAATTGCATAAGATATTAGATAATCTATTAATGGAGCAGGTGTAACATTCCCATTTTCCATTAATTGATACATAGCTTGTTGACTACAAAAAAGCCAAACCTAGTTTTGAAAAAATAGAACTCGACCGTTCACATTCCACCAAGTCCGAATACAACTCCTATAATGATAGCCATGCTTATACTCGCATATAGTTAGGATAATATCGTCCTAGCTCAGCTAAATGTTAAAAACGTAGTACGTATATACTAAAATATCCTATCTAATAATAATTATGTCAAACGTAGCATCTCAACAATCACCACCAAGTTCATCAGTACTGAAGCCTGGTACTGCTGCGCCTGACTTTACTCTTCATACGACACCAGACAAATCGATATCATTAAGCCAATTTCGTGGCAAACCGACGATTCTTGCTTTCTATCCTGCAGATTTCTCGCCTGTATGTGGAGATCAAATAACACTATATAACGAAATTTTACCTGAATTCCAGCGTCTTAATGCTGAACTACTTGGAATATCTGTAGATGGGGTTTGGTCACATCTTGCCTTTTCCAAAGACAGGAATCTTCATTTTCCATTGCTTTCAGATTTTGAACCTAAAGGCGCAGTAGCCAAAAGGTACGGTGTATATCGTCAAGAAGACGGTTTTACCGAACGAGCTCTATTTGTACTTGACAGTAATGGAATCATACGATGGAGTTATGTTTCGCCGATAGGAGTCAATCCGGGAGCTGAGGGAATTCTAAAAGCCTTAGAATCTCTCTCCAAATAACAAGGAGATAAGAAGAGAAATTGGGCATGAAGACAGAGATTGTAAAACTGACTTTACCTGTAAGCAGCGATCGCGATCATATTCAAGGACGTACTTCTGCACCTGTGACATTAATAGAATATGGCGATTATGAATGTCCCTATTGTGGACAAACTTATCCAATAATCAAAGAAGTTCAAAAGCAGCTTGGTAATAAATTATGCTTTGT
>WJXE01000174.1 GCA_009665115.1 Nitrosopumilales archaeon | reverse complement strand
CCTCTTGGGTTAATAGAGATTGGGTTTGTTATCGTAGCTTTAGATGGTTCCCGTAGTGTTACTACTATCGTTGGAAACGCTTTCTGATATCTACCATAAGGAAAAGTATATGCAATAGGTGTTTCTATGGCAGGATTTTCTACTATCATATACTTTTCCTTTCACATTCTCTCTTCCTCTTTCCTTCTCATTCTCCTTTTCGAAAGCCTATGTATAAGTCTAATCTCCTGGAGCCCATAGAAGACGACGAATACAATTCTAAGGTGCGCCGCATAGTCTGCGCAGGCGAAAGTAAGTGCCATTCCACAACATTGGCGAAACTTGCCATCATACCAACGTGCCTGCCCAAAGGTCAGCGAGGAACGAATTCTTTTACGTCAAATAAACTTCACTATTTATCATAACTAAGTTATTATCTGCAGGAAAATACGAATCATAATAATTCAGAAATTATCTTAGCAGTGACCTCTGCACCTCTTGAATTTAAAATTGGATTTTGATGACTCAACTCCAGTTTTTCTTGAATTAGCCGTTCCAGTTTAGAGATGTCTTCATACTTATATCCCAACCTAAGTGCGTTTTGTTCCTGTTCAAAATGATTTTTTATTGGAATGAAAATTCCTGGTGTTCCATATACAGTTGACTCGTCTATGGTCGACCTGCCGGCCAAGGAAATTACCAGATCGGACGCATAGACATACTCATGCAAGTTGTCGACAAAGCCGAGGTTGTAAAAATCATTAGAATCATCTAATTTTAGGTTGGGACCTGAGACAAGTATAAGGTCTACATCAAATCTCTTTTTCAATTTTCTATACGCTTCAAGTGACTTTTGTATAAGGTGTCTTCCCGCATCGGTTCCTCCTGCGCAAACCAAAATTGTCTTTCTAGTTAAGCCAAAGTTATACCTTAATGACTTCCTGTCTGATTTGATTTCTCTGACTATGGGGCCAACATAGACTAAATTAGCTTTATTATCGCCAAAATCTGGAATGATCACCTTATCACATTTATTTATTAGGTGACGCATAGACCTATTCATCTTCTTTTCAATTTCGTGTAAAAAGCCACTTGTGAAGTGTGTCTCGCCTATATTATTTTCAAATTTAATGTTGCCATAGGTAGATGTAATCCGGTAGTGAGAGGCTTTATCGTTTATAGTATTGGCGGTAGGTTCTACCATATCATAAATAAGTATGTTTTTTGATAAAACGCTATTCTGGCTAACGGCGATCGATGCAAAATCTTCATCACTAACTATAACAGGATATTTATGTGAAACTTTCCTTATAACTTCCTCTGCGATTTTTTTGCATCTTTTATAGTAAATGATATACTTCATTAGCCATACGAACGGGTTGCGTAGCTTACCTGACTCTACTGTGAACGAAGGTGGTCTGTAAAGGTTAAGCGCCTGAAATCCTTCTTTTGAGATTAGATCATATGCTGCCCCGCCGCTGATAAACAGGATTTCGTCATTTACAATCTGTTTTAATTTTTCAGCTATGGCAATATCTCTTGTGGCATGACCTAATCCTATAGGACTAGTGAAAAATAGTATTTTTTGATTATGTGATAATGTTGACAACAGTATCTCAAGTAAACATTTGGCTAGTATAAACCAGACTATTTACAGCGCATTAAACACCAAAGGTATAAATCGAATTTCTGTCTCAATTATAGTTCATATCTTATGATCGCCATTACAAAGACCGGATTCACACATTTGAACGTATTAATTGAAGTTTGAACTTTTTAGTATAGACATTGTATTCTTTATTAACTAGCGTTATCCACACCAGCACCCAACTATTCTGCTGGCTAGTCAGTAATGTCTTTGTTGTGGTTTTCTGTTTTTGTAGTAAGAATTTTGTGCATGATGTTTAATTCGCTTATGTTTTATCACTTTAATGTTTCCCTAATCGCATAACCTAATCCCAAACTTACTCTCTTCAAATAAGGAATAAGTTTGTAATGGAGAGTGCAGACATTCTTTTTGTCCTTTGTAAGAATACCCTTAGTTACTAATGATGCAAGTCCTGCTGACATTTTTGAAGTTGCTATGTTTGTAACTCTGCAAAATTCATTTGTCTTTGAGTGATATTCTTCTGTCAACTTGGAGTATGAATAGGCATACTATATTTTCCCAAGCTAATCGACGACGTTATTTATTTGCATTTTTAATATATATCACCAAGAACAGAGAAAAAAAATTACTATTATTAAGAGAAACACTAACACTAGGAAGCAAGTATTATTTTTTCTCGTTTACCGAAATAAATTCAAAAATCCTACGCTTGCTGCTTTTCAACCTTTCAACTCAAAGGCAGCACTTGTTGTAGACATGAAAGGGGGAGTAAAATAGCAATATCAGTATATCTAATTGGAATATTTTAAACCTGCCTCTAAACCGCGGATTCTATCGTATATACTTGAATGATCAGTTTCTACTTCTGTAGTTAAATAAAGTAAAAGATCATCTCCAAATGGCATAGTAATGCGTTTGATCTTTTCATATTCAGCTAAAACATACATTCCTTTTCCGATCTTGTCTGAAAGTTCACTACGTACTTTCCATGAAGCCATAGCCATTTCCAGAGATTTTTTGCTTTCATCCTTGCTAAGTAAATTCTGTACACCCTGACGATGCCTATAGAATATTATATTGCCATTTGTATCACATATAGTGACTAACCGTATCTTCGGATCGATATTCATAATGTCTTTATAGTGTTGTTTTATTTTATAAACTCTAATTCTTAGCAACGAGCTCATCACAAAACCAAATATTGCTCCCCAAACAAGGTGGAATACTACTGCAATAAGTGCAATGTTTGCTATTGAATGGCTTAGCTGGTCAGCTAGTAAGGTCTTCTGCCATGCGATTGCTAAAATTATAACGATGCGCTGAATGGAAGGTTGTATTAAAAGGGATGTTATCGGAAGAAATAATATTAACCATATAACAATGCCTGCTCCCATGCCAGATAATGTACTTTTGAATGGAATAAGCATGCGTATTTTCTTCCATCTAATTCCGATTGTTCCAAGTGCTATTCCTAACAGCGTGCCAATTAGTAGATGAAGTCCAAATCCTATAAAACCTGCATTTACAATATTGTTCAAACCTAAGATAATACCAATAACTGAATAAAATGTGCCTATCTGTAATCCAAATGCAAGTTCAGCTGCTGCAATAGCTAAAGATATGAGTAAAGTTGCAATAAAACCAGCAAATGCACCATACTTCACTCCCTTTAAAGTTACTAATAAGTCGTTTCTTTTTTTGTTCTTATTATGAACTGAAGGGTTATAGTTCACCTTTCAACTACCACCTCTCTCTGTTCTGTTTATCGTGTTACTGCTATTACTACTCTTGGCCAACAATGTTCTCATTACTAGACACATGCAAGGTTTTATTGTCATATCTTTATGAATACTGCACAGCGCCATGTCAACTCGAATGCGATATAGCTAATAATGAATTCCGAAGAATAAATACCCAACCTTATATTTCGATACAATACTACCCTTCTGATAGGGAGATAAATATAAAGCTCATGCTGAAATAATATTACATTCAGATAATAAATCAATTGCAAGATTGATGAATGTTAATTATTTTATATGAAACTGACTAATTCTGATACCATCTGTTAAGTTAATTAATTCCTATGAAAGTAACAAGCCAGGTTTTATAAATAAATAGAAATGCCGCTATGTGGAGGTATGAAATGTCCCTGTTGCGACCGCATTCTAAGAATAAAACCACATAACAATGTATCTAAAGGAAAATTGCTTCAAGGTCTTAACTATATTTGAGAAAATAACCAAACCAAAGGATGGGTACAAAAAATCTTTGGCAATAGCTTGGGAACGTGTCCAGAGCGGCATAGAAGTAATCAATAAATGGCTAGCTGATGGAAAAGAACTTCATATCAAGTCTCGAGATAAACCGAAGTTTAAAGATACTCTATCGGAATTGCACACATTTGGCAACAGAGTCGATTAGAATATTCGTCGTAATATACTGAGACTTCCGATAAAAGATGGTAAATCGATTAAGATGCAAGACCATTACTTTGTAGAGTTGGATGTGATCTAAATATCAAGATTAGAGAGGAAGACTTGAAGGTAAAACATTTTCACAACAAGACGAATGCAGGAATAGAGCAGTGGACTACAGAAGCTTACGGTTTTCCTATTACAGCTGCTATGTTTAGAAGCATAACTAAGGCGTTAAAAATAGAGATACCAGGAAGAGCGATTGAGGATGGAAAGCAACTAGTGTCAGTTTTATCCCATGCTGCACCCTCAATTCTAGTAATCAGTGTACAGAAACGACGTGAACTGCACATATAGCCAACTGGTGAGATAGATGGAGCAACAATAGAGCTGGCCGAAATCAGCACACCAGAAAAAGTCATCACAATAAGTATTGAACACCGGAATTTGGAGAAAGTGAGCAAAGCTTTGGAATACTTACAACTAC
>WJXE01000173.1 GCA_009665115.1 Nitrosopumilales archaeon | reverse complement strand
GGAAAAAGCCCACAAGGGATCGTTCTCTTTTATGTAAGCGCAACAAAATGCTGAACACAGAATATCACCAACGCCGGTGGAATCTGGCGACTCGATATCTTTGAGTTGTATCCAATAGTGCATCCCGTTATATAACAAATGGATAATACGATATTCTGTTGATATGACAAACCTTATCCCAGTTCTGGATTGTAGATGCTGCATTGCTGGAAGCCCTTCGAGACCACCAGTAAGGAGTGCTAGCTCTATTTTGTCAGCTTTTATTGCACTCACCCCTGATAGGTTCAAAGATAATTTATTGACTGATGTGATTTCACCTGATGAATTAGCAATTCTAGTATAACCTTGTGGGTCGACCATAACGAACCCTCTTCTGCCTCCGTTTAGTATTATCGCTCTAAGCACATCTTCAGGCACTTCATCGATTACGGGACTTACGAGCCAGCAATCCGTCTCTATTTTTTCTATATCATCTATGGTGATCTGTGCGCATTTTGAAGACAAAAACAAACTTCTTATGTTATTATTATCTCTATTTGATGTGAGTCGGAATCTCGTCGTGTCGCGATCATGGCTCAATTGGCAGTCCGTTAGCATAATACCTTCAGCTAGCAGGAAGCGCTTGTATGCTGGTGGGAAATCTGTTCCTATTTTTGTAGCCAGACTAACATCGAAACTGAAGCGTCTAGCAGTCAGACCGCAATAGCCTGCTGGACCTCCAAGGCTTTCGGTCACGATCCCTTCCGTGTCTCGAATCGAATCCAATACAATGTTAGAAACCACTGCCAGTTTTATAGACGCCATACAAAACTGTCCAGTAAATAATCGTACTTAAGGATGAAGGCCGAATTTGGCGAAAGATTGTTTATTGGCCAATTTTTTTGTCAGCCATGCTGATACAATGATAAAAAAATTCAGATGCCATCTAGATAAAAACTGATACTGATATTATTAATCCAAAATGCCGGAATGTCGGGTTAGTTTTATATCTGAATCATTTGGTTCTTAAAGGGCCGCCATTTAGATTTGAACTACATAGGTTTTGTGACCTAACATGTACAATTATACAACGAACGAGAGTGGGACTAGATAAGTAACTTCACCACCGATATATCTTGCATATATGTCTAGATTTTTAAAAACCTAATAA
This sequence comes from Nitrosopumilales archaeon, assembly GCA_009665115.1. Classification (GTDB taxonomy): domain Archaea; phylum Thermoproteota; class Nitrososphaeria; order Nitrososphaerales; family Nitrososphaeraceae; genus Nitrosopolaris. Next base: position 5,245 of record WJXE01000173.1, on the reverse strand, counting down.
ACATCGTTTGACTATTTGTTAGATTTTCATATATTTATCTGACCGAGATCAACAAACGGATAAATTAAATAATACTATTGAACCATTTACGTGTGCCGTTGAGCAACATCGAGATCGACGACCAGAGCTCGCTATTGCTGAGATTAGAATATCAAGTATTAAAATCAATAAAGGTCAAGTCGAAGACTGAGAAGAAGATCGCTAGACAACTAGGTGTTAATGTCTCAATTATTTCCCAGGTAATAACGGGTTTAATGTTAAAAGGCTTTGTTGAAAGGACACGAGAGAGGCGGATGCTGTTTTACTCTGAGTACTTCTCGACTACGATGGACGGACTTCTTGCGTTGGAAGCTAACAGCGCCACTATCATGCATCCATGGAGTCGGGTTCTATTTCTATGTAGGGATATTGCGAATAGGATGTTGATCCCACTTGCAAGTCGATCACTAGCTGTTAGATTAGGTATAGGCGCAGTAAAGACAACATACAGACTAGCCAAATTCACTTTTAAATGATCAACTTTCAAGAACAGAGAAGAGAAGAATATAAGCTCCTGTAAACTTATTTACCTGTCCTATTACTCCACTGTGTGGTAGATCTAATCTATGGTCGTGGTCTAACTGATCTTCTTCGCGAAATGCCCTTCTATATTAGTATATTTACGAAGTATGCTAGCATCAAACTTTTCAATGCAAAACCTCAGATGTACGGGTCTGTAGACATCATTAATGTGTAACAACAATGATTTGAGCCCAGAAGAATGGAGAGAAATAATTAAGAATACTTTCAAAAAGCATCACCTCTTTGTTGTGACGCTAGTCGGGGGTGAACCGACTCTGCGTCCTGATGTTATTCAAGTTTTCTGCGAGGAGATGCCTAAACGCGTTTGTGTAGTCACCAATGGAACATATCCTCTAAAAAGATTTGAAAATCTGTACTTTTATTGGATATCTATGGATGGGACAGAGAAAGTACATGATAGTATTAGAGGAGAAGGTTCCTATTCGAAAACTAAACAGAATATTTTGGATTATATCGCAGGAAGTCCTGATCACCGAGGAGGAAAACCAATCTGGAAAGACATATGGATCACGATGACAATTAATTCATTAAATTACTTCTCTGTTGAGGATCTGGTACAAGAGTGGATAGGAAAAGTGAATAAGATAGGATTTCAATTTCATACTCCATTTATTAAAGGTGACCCTTTGTGGCTGCCATTTGGAGAGAAACGTAGCCAAGTGGTCGACAAACTTATTGCGCTAAAAGAGAAATATCCGGACTTTGTGGTCAATGGTGTCAAGCAACTATCATTGATGAAAGGTAACTGGGGAGGGGTGGGTACCACGCCTGTACAGTGTCCTTCCTGGGCCATACTCTCGTTAGATCACATGGGAAAGGTGAAGCAGCCGTGTTGCATAGGTAGTGCAGACGCTGACGCGTTAAAGCCCATATGTGAAGACTGTGGCCTTGGCTGCTATTCAGTACTTGTGGCGCAGGGCATTAAGGGTGCCTGAGTCAATGTATGTTTTTTGACGGCTATTTGCCTACATGAAAAACTATTGACATGGCAGCGTTAAGGACCTTCGCGGCAGATCTGGGTAACTTTAGCGAGCAATTCTCTCGATCGGATCTCCCACATGACAAGCAGGTTTCATTTATCTTCACGGCAGCGACGGATTCGAAGCGTGGTCATTATAATTTGATGCTTGGGCACCAAAACAATGCCGTACTGTTTTAAGGCATTGTGAATAGATCGTTTCTTGAGGTACACAACTGCCCTTTTCCATGGCCATATCAGTTACCATTGCTGCCAGAACTATGTCACATGATGATCGATTTTTGGCGGGTAGATTTTTCTACCAAAATTAGAAAGAATTTATTATTACCGCAATGGAAGTGCTTACTGGATTGGAAAAGAGAGCGGGGAAGCGCCCTGGCAGGCCTGAGAACGACACTAACAGCAGCAGAAGAACAGCAGCCCATATCCCTTACGAGCTGCTGGAATTTGTTCGGCGCGATACCTATTCGTTACTCGTTAAAGGCTATGCGGGAGCAGGTAAAACTACACTCTCACTTACTATTCTGAGAACCTTAAAGATCAAAAACAACTTCTTTTATATTTCAACGAGGCTATCTCCAAAACAACTTTTTGTCTACTATCCGTGGCTTGGTAGATATGTGGATATAGTCCCAAATCAAGATGAAACGCCACCACTGGCATCATCGTCGCATCGAATAGGTTATAACCTCTCAAGCTTTGAGGATGCACGGCTCGATGAACCAGAATCGCTCTTTGAAAGAATTACAAATCAGTTGATGGACGTTAAGGCACCAATAATTATTATCGATAGTTGGGATGCAATTGCATCTTTTATGGACAAAGAAGCCCGTCTGAACAATGAACGGGTTTTGCAAACGTGGCGGGAAAGAGCGGGTGCGAAATTGATTTTTATCAGTGAAAATCCTACTGACACTACTCTCGATTTCCTGGTGGATGGGATCGTGGAATTGAATCAAAAGCTACATGATGGGATGAGGATACGAGAAATCGCTTTGACGAAACTGAGAGGAATCCAGATTAGAAAACCTTCGTATATTTATACCCTAAATAAAGGTATTTTTCAGAGCTACAATCCTTATGACCCGTCTGACTTTATGTTTAGTGATTCGTATAACAACAATAACATTAACAGTAACATCAATCAGACGGAACGACTGAGGAGAGGATCACCAATACATACCCCATCACCAATGCAGGATCATCACGTCCCTAGCGGATTTGAGCAGCTTGACGAAGCACTTGGAGGAGGATTCCCGAAGAAAGGCATCGTACTCCTAGAAACGCAATCGAACATACATGCAAAGATAACTCTCACAATACTAGCAGGAATAATCTCAAACATACTCAGAAACGACAATCCCGTATTAATTGAAGCTTCTGGTGGGATTGATGCGAAGGTAATTATGAGTTATCTTCGACCATATCTGCCGACAGAGCAGAAAAAGGATCTCGTAAAGATTCTTTGTACAGGCACAAACGACGAGCTTCCTTCAGATCCTACTATGTCACAATATCAAAACGTGGGTAATTCTGAAAAACAAATCCAATACTTCCGTGATATGATGGTTAAAACAAGGCGAAACTATCCTAACAAACTTCTGGTGAATGTATTGGGGACGGCTATGTGTCGCAGGATACATCAATTCAACGAGGCGAACGGAACCGATCTCCTGCCCTTCATCAGCGCTACGGCAGATCTCACTCTGCTCGCGGTGAGGCAGCATCATAGCACAGAGCTCAACCTTTCAGAAATGGCAGATGTCCAACTCCACCTCACATCCATTAGTGGCACCTTAGTGCTGCATTCTGTGAAGCCTGAAACGCATCCTTACGCAGTTGTGACTGACAGATCTGCGGGATATCCAGCCCTGAGACTTGAATCTCTAGTTTAGATAGGGTTAGCACTAAGGTGGTAGTACTCTTCCGCTACGTTCTCTTCGACTCCGACGGGCAGTAGTTCCTTCATTTGATCATAGTATGAAAGAAACCTATTCCCCTTCTGCGTGATTCTATATACCATTTTATTGCCACTGTCAACTTCCTGGATTAGGCAGCTTTGAAGAAGAGAATCAAGATATATTTTGCATTGATCATTGCTTAGCATAGCTTTGTACATTATCTTAGTACGCGTTTCTTCTTTACATGCTGATTTTAGAATTGCAGCTATGACTTCGTAACGACTACGATTCTTCATTTTGCCGACGATAGAATAATACTTACATTTCATTTAACGTGAGTGTAAGTATTCGATAGAAATATTATTCATAGATTAGGACATAGATATGAAATTTATATATGTTACTGATAACTTTTGTGATAGAATTAGGCTATGAGGATCTAATGACTTGAAACAAGGATAGGGGTATCATTCATTCATTATTGATGGCGGAGGCGGCTTGCTGAATAGCTCTGCCATCTGCTTATATCTGCCTACAAATTTATTACCCAACTCGCTAGTCCTGAAAATATAGCGCTTCGAATTAGCCCTTTCCTGTACTCTTTCCAGCATACCGCAATCTATAAGAAAGTTCAAATATTCACTAATTTGTTTAGAATTCAAATTACATCTATACATTACATGCGTCTTTCGTGCGCCTCCCTCACACATGGAAAGTATAAATTCAATGATCTCTAGCCATCCCCTATTACTCCATCCTTTTGTGTTTAGTGGCAATTATGATCTAAATTAGATCACTACGAGTGGCTTTTAATAAATATACTTTTTAACTAGGATCTGCTGTCTTCAAATGCAACGCGCATCCGCCAAGAAGATGACTCGTAGATTCTTCCTTTTCTTAGCAGAGCCAATGCCAAAACAATCAGAGAATAGTATGCCGCACGGTGAACTAGCGGTATTCTGAAAAGGAAGCAGCCTAATCCGTTATTGCTGACAAAATATTTAATTCTTCATAAGCAAACACAAGTCAACTAACTTGCTAGAAGACTTCGAAGAATTGTTCGTTGAAGTACAGGCGCAGGCTCTCACGGAGGTGGTAAAGAATGCTACGGCTGCTATTGAAAAAGAAAGGCAAATTGGACGTATCAATCGCGGCAAGGTGAACGCCCAGATGGTTGAGTTGGACAGTCCTCCAGAAGAGCTTGTTCTAATAGGCGATATTCATGGTGACTTGCAATCATTGCTATGGGTGCTCAAAGATATTGATTTTGAGACTAGACTGACAAATCCCAATAATAAGCTCATATTTCTTGGTGATTACGTGGACAGGGGAAGCAACTCTATTGGCGTGCTGTATGTAATCTGTTATTTGAAACAAAAATTCCCCAACTCAGTCGTTTTAATGCGTGGAAATCATGAAGCTCCATTGGAGTTTCCTTTTTCTTCGCATGATTTGCCACTGAAACTCGCTCAGAAGTACGGACATAAAATGGCAGAGTCAATCTATAGCAATAAGATAATACCATTCTTTCGGTTGCTTAGTTTAGTCGTCTTGATACCGAAACAACTTTTAATCGTTCACGGAGGTCTACCAACAGGGGACGATTTGTTACTACATAAACGTAGCGGAAATGGTCTTGAATCTGCTGTTCAAAACCCGTTCATTAGTAGTACTACTATGGAGGAAATATTATGGAATGACCCGATGGAACATATTAGTAATGGGTTGGATTGGGAGTATTCCAGGAGAGGCTATGGTAAACATTTTGGGATAGCGATATCCA
>WJXE01000172.1 GCA_009665115.1 Nitrosopumilales archaeon | reverse complement strand
AATCGAAAAGTCCTACCTGTTCTTGCCCATAATTTGTGGCTTCATTTAGGTTTGATTCAAATTTCTCGTAGCTATTTCAGTTTTGTAATCTGAAACCTCGGAAACACCTTTTAATTATCTGGCTACTGTCTTTTTCTTTAGAATACAAATCCTCGTTGTACACGACTTTAGTTTTCCATTAGAAAATATCAGCTCAATCTAGGCATTAGTGCTAAACACTTTCTTCTAGCGTCTTCCTTTCTTTTTCTTAGAACTATAATCTAAAATTGCAGGTCAAATTAGTTCAACAAAGGACTGATCTTGAATGTGATTTTGGCTTGATGGAGATAGTCGAGATAGCAGAGGTATTTAGGCTATATTATCTGAGGTACGCTGTCAACAAGTTTTATAGAACGCAGAAGAATTGTAAATCTGCTGTGAAATGTTAAGGATAGCTTATAGAAATAATCTAAAGATATGAGCGCGTGCAAAAATTAGTACTATATGCAAATCGGTAAAGGATGTCAACTTTATTGTGAATTGAGATTTTCTTGAATGGAAAAATTGGATGTTTAGATTTTTTGGTTGTTGCTGCAATCCTATGATTCTTTTTCCTGCGATATATCAAAGCAACAACATCTTCTCTATAGGATGTATTTTCGCGAGTGATTATTACTATTACTACTATTGATTTCTGGCTGGTCATTCATATCTCCCCCGCATTTGCAGCTCTCTATACTACGAAATGTTCGTCAGGCAGGTGCATCTATAAGTGTCAGATGATGGAGAGCTTTTCTTCATTTTGCAATTGCGCGATCACGTTTTCTAAATTCACACTATCTGGTTTCAGTTTGCCTATCATTTTTTCTAATTCTTCCCTGACAAGAGAAAAACATCCCCAGCTGATATAGTTGGGATATGAAATTGCTCGATGAAGCGTGTCGCAAGACATAGTATATATTTTATCTAAAGCTTCATATTGTTTCTGCTTCGGAAGAAGTTCATTAATTATATGAAATACATCTTCTGTTTTGAGTTTAGAAGTGAATCGTATGTTTACATCATTAGTTTGAGATTTCATTCTAATATGCTGTCTTATTTTATCTCCAATTTTAGTAATAATAAGACTCTCTAGTCCAATTCTCACAGCAGAAAGTCCTAGTACACTTTCTGACGGGTTGACTAGAAGGCAATTTTCAGTTTCTCTAATTATCTCATCGATTCTTTCAGATACCTGAATTTCTGGATCTTGAACAGGTAAAGCTTTGAAATCTTTTTCTCTTTTAGAAATATTGGATCTTATTTTTTGGTATAAATCAAAGTAATCACGAATCGCAGTTCCTATATTTTGAGATATTCCGTAAATTTGTCCATATACTTCGTTGATAATGTGAAGCAGATATCGTTCATCTTTTGTGTTAGAATTATCCTTTTCCTCATGTTTTTTCCACAGGAATTTGAAACGATTATGCTTATTTATAAGAATGTTCACAAGCAAAATGACAGTTTTCTGACAGAGTATTAATTTTGACATCCAATAATTAATATATTCTGTTCGTGTGGTTAAGGAGGATTCATTAACCATGCCTTTTAGAATGAATTCTGCACTCGCAGAACGGAGTAGCCTTGTCCTTAGTTTACTCCCATCCGAGAGTTCTATTAATTCCTTAATGTCATTTTCAAACCTTACTTCTAAAGATTTAAGCCGAGAAGATATATCCTCAGTACTTTTTCCGGCCATATCTTCAAAAGCAGACAACGAGAGTCGACTAAAAAATTCAGCCATATCTATATCATTTCGCACAGATTATGACAACACCTGAAAATAAAAAACCTTTTGTGTATATGGAGAACTAATGAGGATTTATAAGAATATATCAACATCGTGATTTTCAAGCCTAAAGAATTCATATACAGGAGGAGAGAATTTTGCTTGATTCAAGATTCTACGATACTAATTGCTGACCACCAATTCGAACAATTTTTAGAACCGTAAAATGCCAAAGAAATAGTCCCGAAGATCAGATTTTATTGAATGATCCCTTTTGCTATTATTCTTGTTCCAACATTATCTGGCTTTAAAAGAGCATATTTCTGGCCAGAGAAGAACACAAATGATTTCTCGGGACTTATTTGAATTGTACCAGTATTATTATATTTTATCTTAACTGGCTTGATTTGTATTCCAACAGATATAACGTATGTCTGGTTGTCTGTTAGATCCCCCTTGTAATAAGGACTTTTTATAAATCCTGCAGGAATAGCATCTGTTGCTACCTTTAGATTTAATGAACCAGGGGAACAAAGGACGTCTCCCCTAGAAATATCATCAGCATCAACTCCTTTAACAGCCAGCCCCACTCTTGCTGGACTTTTGCATTCGGTTACAGGATCATCATGCATTTGAATTGATCTGACAAGTATGTCTTTTCCACTAGGTAAAATTTTCAAATGATCAAATGTCTTCACAGCCCCCTGTTTTATGACACCTAGTACTACTGTACCAACTCCCTTTACGTTAAAAGCATGGTCTATTGGAATTATGCACTGTCCTTCTAGGTTTTTTGGTTCAAGTCTACTCATTTGTTGTTTTAATTGGTCAATATTATCAAGAAATTGGAAGTCTGAGATTGCTGTGTTTTTTATTAATGTTTTTAGCTTCATTTCATCTACCTCATACGAATGCAGGATGAATCCTTCACTGAAGTTGACTGCATCCAAAGCGAGGACTTGCTCTCCTAGATACTTGTCTATTTTTGTAACATTCAGTATTGCATATTCAGCAATATTAGTTGCCTGCATCAAAGATTGAATTTTATCGGGAAAAGTGATGGGCACAGTCCAAGTGTAAATAGTATCTTGTGTTTTTCTGTCATAAATTGACAAATCGGTTGTAGTCCCTTTCTTACCTAACTCACTTGCAATTTGATAATCGCCAACTATAACAAAATTTATGCTCTTCATTAGAGTATGCCTAATACATGGCAATAAAATGTTTCCTAAATCGCGTAAGTTCCCTTGCAGCTGATGTTTTATGTTTCTATTCTAGTATAAGTTGTGGTGCTCGATAGAAGAATAAGTAGTGGTTGTAGTGACAAAATTTTATTTGTCTACCCGGTACCATGTCTTACCTTGTCTTAAGTACAGTGTCTGATTACTTGAGTACTATCTTTGTACTCGAGTGCACATAAGCGGGAATGAATATGACAGAGACAAGTATTGAAAATATCAGAGGAAATAAAAAGTCAAATCAATAAAACTACACTCACAAGCATTCGGTCGCCCTCATATTCAACTAGCATTATATTATCGGACATCGCAATCTTCCTCTACGAAATACAGGTCTATGATGATTATCAAAAGTATAACAAAATGAACCGACCCCAGAAATAGACTATCGAAAATATGGTGTTGGAGTTAGATAGACTTCATGTTCATTGAGTTTTTGTAATAAATCTGTTGTTCCACTATCTGCGAGAATGGCATCTAGCTCATTATCTAGCGAAGTATTTTTCAGATGTTCTTTAGGTGAGTTCAAGAACAAATGATTATGCATTAAACAGCGGATTCGTTTCAAGTACAGACTCCTCTACTGAAATTGAGAATGAAGAGATATTTCCAGCAAACGTCTGGTATGATCGGAGAAATTACTTGGGTACAGCAAACAAGATTTAGAGATATACCCTTTAATCCTGATGCAGTCGTCTGTAGAAATTACTTTAAAGGTTGCTTGAGGAAAGACGGATATGAGAAAGATGTTGCCATAGGTGTGACTGAAGCAGTGTTCAACAGTCTACCGCTAGAATTCACAGCGTATTTAGATCTTTTGAAATATACAGACAAAAGTAAAGTCCAGTGGTTGAATTAAAATTTATTCTAGTACTATTATAAGCACGATGATTGCTCTACTGCTACTAAGATAGTAGATCTTGGGATACACGTCCCCGCTCAATCGTCCAGTGCATTGAGATTTATGTCAACAATATTATATGTTGTTTGAATTGGGTGTTATAAAATCAGAATGTTAACTTCTATAACTTTTTGCATGCGAGCCAGAACAATACCCGCAGTAACCGATAGTACCTGTTCTTTTATGACACATGCATTCACATCTAGAGCCAAATCCTGATGAAAACTTTCTTCTCATACACTTAATTGTTATTCTTACACATATTTAAATTACCCTCCGACTATATACTATAATACTAGACAACGAAGAGTCTGCAATAGACTTGGGCAGCATCTTTCGGGGGGCTTCTGGGTTTTTGGAGAATTAGAATTATTGGTAAAGACGGAGAAAAATTAATTGTATACAATATCAAAGAATTGGAATGATGAGAAATTAAGGAATTGATTCTGCTAGTCCTCTTACCACGCCTGCTGCCCCTCATATTGGCTGCAATCCCTTCTCCTTCAACATTGCCTCAACTCATTTTCTAGCATCGTTTTACCTGTTAGTTTTTGAAATTCAGAATTGAATGCCTTTATCGTCACATCTGTATGATTATTTAGCCATATGATTATTTAGCCATATGATTCATTAACCTTTGCTGCAACTAGTTTCTTGATTAGATCAGGATTTTGTTGCAAGTAATCGGTTCTCGCCGGTATGCTAGCTGTTACGAACTTACCGTCTGGTGGCCACAAGGTTCTTTCATCTAACAACACTTTTCTACCAACTTCGTTGACCAGTCTCGCATCCCAAGGATCTGGTACCCATTCGGCATCAATCTGTTTCTTTAAAAATAATGTAGGAATAATTGTTGTATCAGTGGTACATCTCCTCCGTTGTCTTTCGTTTTGTATCCGTTATCTTTCAAATACTTTCGAAGAGTTATGTATGTCTGTTTCCGATTTGAGGTGAAGCAAATACTGTATTTGCAAAATCATTAGGAGAGTTAATTCCGGAATCACTTCTCACTACAAAGACGGTAGCGCCACTTGCCACACCGGAAATTATTCTTCGATCCTTTCCTTGAGATGCCCATAGCCATTTACTGCTGGGCCTGGGCCAACGTACGTGACGTCTATTCTGGAAATTTCCACTTCCAAACCCGATGACTGTTTGAGCATGGTTTATGTTAGGAAAATAGCCTGTTCTCAATACCTTTGTTGCACTTAAGCCTGGACAAATCATATTGCCGGTGTAGCGCAATAGCTGGCGCAAATATTATTGCAATAACAGGTATTGTTAATTGTCTTCCTATCTTCGAATGTATAGGTTCTAAAGCATTTTCACATGAATAAGGAACAAATTTCCTGGTACGCGTTAGAATAACGGAATAATGTAAGTATAGTATATGCCAAATATACACCATTCTAGTCCTAATTGCGTCTTCGAAGAAAGTTATATTGCATAACCGCACTTAGAATTACCAAGAATGTCGGTTGTGTCACAATCAGGAGAACTAGAAAGTATTCTGCAAGTCAAAAATGTTTCGAAGGTCTACAGTAAAAAAACCACCGCGTCAGACCACCTCGTATTGAATAATTTGAACGTAGATATCAAAGAGGGTGAATTTTTAGATATCAAAGACCATCACACTGTGGTAAAACATTTTGATCTCCCTGGATTACAGTTCTTGAAAGTATTGAATTTGGTTTAAGGATAACAAATATCCCAAAAGACAGAAGAAAATAAATTGCCATGCATTATATTGAGATGGTTCAATTGTTAAATTTCTCAAATGCTTACATTTGCCAAATTTTGGGGGGAATGAAACGATGTGCAGCCATTGGTCATGCTCTGGCCATGAATCCAAAAGTCTTGCTCATGGATGAGCCTTTTTCAGCACTAGATATTCAAATATACCAAGACAGAACAATTTGGTTTCTAACGCACAAAATCAATGATGCTATGGTATTAGGAGGTGTGATCGTTGTTTTGTCCCCAAAACTTGCTGGTATAAAGAGAGAGTGCACTGTAGGTTTGCCACGACCACCAGATCATCCTATCGTGGATTCAAATGCAATGGCGGTTACCGAAAAAATCCAAGGAATTATATTTTGATGATGAAACGGGAGAAGATAACAAAATTGCAGCCACGAAAGTATTCCATTGAAGAGAAAATAAGAAGAAAAAAAATTAGTAGGATTAACCTTAACGATATAGCCAACACAATACTGTTCCTTGCGGTGTTTGTAGGGATTTGGCAACTAACATTTATGCTGGGAATATGGCCCAGAGTTGCATTGCCATCACCAGCAATGGTTGCTCAATCTTTTGCTGAATTGAATTTCTCATTAATTACTAACATCAGTGTAACAATGTGGCGTCTTATGATTGGATTCTCAATTTCGATCATTTTAGGAGTTGGGATTGGATTGGCTATGGTAAAGTTCAAAGACTTTGGAAAAACGATGAGTTCCTTTGCAGTAGGATTACAATCATTCCCAAGCATAGCCTGGGTACCGTTCGCAATACTGTTCATTGGTCTAAACGATTTCGGTATCTTATTTGTTGTGATCATGAGTTCCATATTCTCAGTAATGTTATCTACATACAGTGGAATTCGCACCGTCCCACCAATTTATGCTCGTGCAGCCAGAAATTTAGGCGCTAAGGGTATGCCGCTATTTAGGTATGTGATGATACCTGCGGCTACACCATCATTAATAGTTGGAGTAACACAGGCTTGGTCATTTGCATGGCATGCGTTGATAGGAGCTGAGATATTGATGGCAGCATATCTAGGCTTGGGTCATATCCTGGACGTTGGGAGAGAATTCCAACTCATGGATCAAATAATTGCATCGATGATCACTATCTTCGCAATTGGCCTGGTATTTGACCGACTTGTTTTTTCCAAACTAGCAAATAAAGTAAGAGATCGATGGGGACTTAATCAAGGCAATGAATAAAGATAATGACAACTGTTCAGATAAGAACATAAAACTGGTTCAGATTAGAATTGCAAATAATCGACTCTGTCGTAGTAGAAGGCGGAAATTGCAGAGCATTATATGATAGAAAGTCCATGATACGGTATACCTTCTTGCTTAGGAAGCTAGCCAGAGGATTTTAAAAAAAGCTGTGGCCTCCAGGGAGGTAGGCCAGCTACCAGGCTATATTGACGTATAGATTGCCAAAGACCGTAGCAGT
>WJXE01000171.1 GCA_009665115.1 Nitrosopumilales archaeon | reverse complement strand
CGTACGGTGATGACTCCAATGGCAAGCCAGTGGCGATCGTGAGATCATCTATTGGAAGGCTGGGGGATGCAAGAGATCAGTATCATCTCCGTTAGTTCTTCGTGTCCTGAACATGTAACCTGTCAACGCCCCGGAGGTGATAGTGACGTTTGCGAACGATATGTTTGATGCAAACGGCAAATTAGTTGATGAGAACACCAAGGCCTCTTGAGAGAATTGCTCCAGAATCTTGTGGACTGGATTGACAAGTCAAGATAAGTCTTATGCATAGAGTATCATCTTATATTTAGGGCATTCTAGGAAACACTGATATTTTTATGGAATCATACACTGCCATTAAATCTTGTCTTCTGTAAACTCATCATGAGGGGAAAAAGGTTTGAAGTCAACTACGCCACTTATATCCAACAAATCTCTTTCTTTTGCCATTTCCCTAGCACCTTCCGTCTCGTTATCTTCGTTCATACATTTTTGATAAAACTTGCAATATGGGCATCGGGTGTTTCTTATTGTTTCTGCTAGTCTAGGTAGAATGGAGACGTTGTTTTCTTGAAGTGCTCTTAGAAATAACGACTTGCGTCTAACCATTTCGTTTTTCAGTATTTCTCTTGCAATGTCTTCTTTAGGTAAAAACACTTGCCAGCTTTCAATACCTACATCTCTTCCGTTATATGGCCTGAAGAAATAGTCTCCTTCTGTACTGCTTTTGATCCATCTTAATTCGCGACTATTATATCTTATAGAGATAATTCCTTTCTCGATGTTTGTCATAACAAGATAGTATAATAGCTGTCTAAGGTAAGATCTGAATTTTTGGTCAGTTATGTCAAGACTCCTACCATTGACTGTATCTTTTAGTTCTACTATTACGCTTTGTCCTTTTGCTTTTACTCCAGCTTCTATTAGTCTCTCATTCTCCTCTCCTTTTTCATTCTCACTCATAATATCCGGATGTGCAATCAACCCATCCATTTCTAATTCGGCTTGTGAAACACCCATATTTGCCAGATCGGTTATAACAAATTCACTTGCTTCTCCTCTTACAAAATGATGTACTGATTCATTTGAGATAGGGTCGATTTCTGGAAACTTACGTGAATAATACTGTTTTCTAATGCAATTAGTAGGTAGGATATCTGAAACATGAATACTTGAATCACCAAGCCTCCGCCTTTCCTCATATCTTTTATTGAGGTTCTTCTGTAAGAGATCAGTAAACTCTGGACTTTTCCTTATGGTTATTGTCATGTTCTGAATTCTTTTTCCTGTTGGACTTTTCCTTTGTTATGTCTTCATCGATATCTAGGCGTGAAAAATTCGCCGATGGTAATCCTAATTCCTTTCGTAATTTCTGAATCCACCGATGCATAATATATCATTCTATCGCCTTCTTCTTTATTCTTTGCGATGGTATACGTCTGCGTTAAAACAAGAATCCGCCGCTGTTCCCCGTTGATATTATCTTGATTGTCCCAACTATAGATATATCGCCTACATCTGATAAATATTTTCGGAATTTTACCAAGACGTACTAAACCACGGAAAAACATTATGGGATGAATGGGAGGCAAAAATGGAACAGACTAGGGATCTGTATGCGAAATTTATCGGAGCTGATAATAGAGAGGAGATAGCATTTACCCATTCAACGAGCGAAGGTAAGAACATAACTGCGCATATGCTCTCAGATAAAGGCATTGTAATATCAAATGAGTTAGTATTTCCGTCTTCTAATCTACCATGGCTCAATAGGAATAAAGATAATATTAGATTCGTAAAGGCAACTGATGATAATAAGATACTAATAGAGGATATTGCGAAGATGGTAGACCATAGTAGTAAAACAAAAACTGTGGACACAGAAGTTTTATAGATCCAAAGTATCTCCTATTTTGACGTAACGAAATGGCTAATATTACGTTCATAAAGAAGTTAGAGAATATTGCTGGAAGGTTATGTGAAATTCTTATTCCTATTAAAGATGAGTATTTCATAGGAAAAGGAAAGACCGTAGCTATTTGCACATTGTCTAGTATGGATCTACTTCAAACAATTGCTAGAACAGAAGGTGTGATGAATAGAATTTTGATTGTTGGAAGATTACTCTCAGAGAACAAGGGGATAGATACATTGATCAAATTTACATTAAAACATCCCGAGCTGCGTTACATAGTAGTATGCGGAAATGATGTAAAAGGACATCAATCAGGGCAAGCATTATTATCACTGTATAGAAACGGCGTAAGCAGAGATAGCAAGATCATTGGAGCTACCGGCCCTCAGCCTTTTTTGACTCATTTACATGCAGATATTGAATCATTCAGAAAACAGATTACGATTTATGATTTAATAAAGTGCGGGGAGCTGGAAACAGTAAAAGCAACATTATCATCATTCGGTCATTAGCATAAGCGGGGCTGGTAAAGAATATTGTGGTCATTATTCCAAAACATTTGTTATTGGCTGCTAAGAGGATGACAACTTCAAATGCTCCAATTTGCGCGCGTTTTGGGGTTGAATGACAACATTATATAATGCACATCGCTAGCCATTTTTATATATGTCAGTTGACTTGGGGAGAAATGTCCCTCTACAGATCCAAAGACAGCTTAGAAAAGAATGTTTTTTTGGGTGTGCTCTATGTGGTTCTCCTTTACTAAAGTATGCTCATATAGTTCCATATAATCGGATTCAAGCATTCCTTCCTGAGAATATGATATCTCTTTGCCCCCCACATTATGGCAAATATGATAATGGGGATCTCTCAGAATCATATTTACGTGATGCAAAAAGAGACCCTCATAATAAATTACATCCGCAAGATGCATTTTTTGTAGAATCGCAAGAGTTAGTCATAAATATAGGAAAATCCAAATTTATTAACACTCACCGAGTATTAGTAATCGATGATTTTGACCTTATAACAGTAAGCAGAGATAATGGGAAGTATTTCCTTCTTGACATCAATTTTTTCGATAAAATAAACAATCTGATTGCAACAGTACTAGAAAATAGTTGGGTATCAGAAAATAGTGTTGGCTGGAACATAAATTACAGCCCTCAAAAATTCTTGGCAATCCAGAACCCTCAAAGAAACACAACATTTGAAATCACGATAGAAAATACAGAACTATTCATCACAGCAATGATGTACTACAACAACTCTTCAATAAGAGTTACCAGAAATGAAATATTGCTTAATGAAAACGAAATAGGAATAGAATTCAAGAATAGCGTGTTGAAAAATTATGATGTCGCTATTGCTGCATACACATAATATTTCTATTTATGGTCAGGCCAGGGTATTCTTGTAAGATACTGTACTTGACAAACCATAGAGTTAGATCATATGATTTAATTTCCGACAGATGAATGATGCCTTCCAAAGGTAATAAAGGATCATACAACAAGACCAAATGATTTTAATTATTCTTTTTCTTCAGATATTGCTCATACCTTGGAGCAAGATAGAACACCCCCTCTGGTTTAATTTTTAGAATTACTCTTTTGATTTGTGGGGAATGTCCAGGATACTTATCAATATTGAGGTATTTTCTTGCAAGTTTGTCAATGTGCTCATCAGCTCCTTTAGTTGATTGTTCTATGACACGTCCTTTTATTGTTACCATACTGTACGGATTTTCATCATCCACAATCGAAATAGAAACTCTGGGATCTCTTGAAATATTTTTTTGTTTTATTCTACCCTCTGCCGTGTTTACCAGAATTGTATTGTCCTCCACATCAACCCAGGTAGGAGTGACATGAGGTGAACCGTCTTTCATCACTGTTCCCAAAAATGCAAAAGTCCTTTTCTTAAGAATCTTAGCTACCGGTTCACTAATCACTATGCTAGTCTTAACCATGATTCGTCACACATTAAACTATTAGCTATCAATCCATATATATGTGATAGATTATAAAGAAATCGAGCCAGATCACTGTTCTTTTATCAAGGCCGTTTTGAAAATTCAGTTCATATGGTCTGCAATCGCGGATGATTATGTGCGCGATAAGTTACCGGTACTAATTCTAAAAGTATTCATACCGAATTTGCTGGACAAATCAAAATCATTTAGATAGTAATGAGTATCTCAAGCTTTAGTAGCCTCACCGCAGGCTATAACAAAACTTGAGGGAGATGCCAGAGTGTGTTTGTCCAATGACAATACTAAAGAATATTCTACTTTGATTAGGTCCTTACAAGAATTCCTCGAAAACATATATTCCTAAGATTTATGGGGCTAAAAATTTTCTCATATTGCTATCTTCTTGTTTTCTTCTCTTTGCTTTCCGCGTATTCTTTCAACGACTTCAAATTATAGTCATACATATCCTCAAAAAAATTCTACGAGTTCCAAGGCTCAATTTCTATTCAATGAATAAAACCTGTTTTTTCCCTGTTTCTTTTCGGTTATCAAATCTGAGTCTTTCAATATTCGTAGGTGAGATGAGAGAGCTGGCAAAGTAAAGTTAAAGTATTCAGCTATTGCAGTAGGTATCATATCTATCTTGTTGAGCAAAAGCAGCATTTCTATTACACTTTCATCTGATAACGCTTCCCACGCAGAACCCATAATATC
>WJXE01000018.1 GCA_009665115.1 Nitrosopumilales archaeon | reverse complement strand
CTTCGCTATCAGTGGAAGCAACTACGACGCCATTCCCCACTTTCAATGCTGACTGGACTGACTCAAACAATCTACTTTTATCGTCATCAGTTGGTATCAGTCTGTCAATAACAACTTCAATGGTGTGCTTCTTTTGCTTGTCCAGTCTAGGAGACGAGAATTTTCGATGGCCACTAGAATCGTAGTTGCTTTCATCATCTAGGTTTATCAATTCGCCATCTAATCTCACCCGAGCGTATCCATTGTGTTTCAGTTCATCAAATAATTTCTCGTAGGTCCCCTTTTTGGATTGTATCACTGGTGCAAGTATGATTGTCTTCTTCTGCTCTGCGGTTCTGAGTATTGAATCTGTTATCGAATCCGCAGCTTGGCTTGTGATTTTTTGCGTGCAACGAGGACAATGTGGTATGCCTATTCGGGAGTATAGAAGTCTAAGGTAATCATAGATTTCAGTAACGGTTCCTACCGTCGAACGAGGATTTTTACTCGTGGTCTTTTGCTGAATTGAGATCGCTGGTGACAAACCGTCGATGGAGTCAACATCCGGCTTATCCATTAGCTCCAAAAATTGTCTGGCATAGGCTGATAGAGACTCTACATACCTCCTTTGGCCTTCCGCATAAATAGTATCGAATGCAAGAGTCGATTTGCCCGAGCCTGATAATCCAGTTATGACAACCAGCTTGTTCTTTGGGATCTCTAAGCTAATGTTTTTCAAGTTGTGCTCTCTTGCGCCGCGAATGATAATTTTATCGTGCAAACTTTATTTATTCAACCTCAGATAAAATTGGTTCTCCTAAAGCGCTCTTTATCTTTGCCAACTTGTTCCTAAATTTTATCGCGTTCTCAAAATCCAAATCCTCGGCATACTTCTTCATTGTGGACTCAGTTTCAAGCGCGACTCTTACTAGATCTAACCTCGTCATCGATTTCGTATTAAGTTGTACATCCAGATACTCGTCTAGCATCTCTCCTGCTCGGTCTGGAATTGCCTTGATAATTGATTGAGGAGTTATTTCGTTCTTTATGTTGTAGTCTATCTGCTTAGTTCGTCTCCTTTCTGTTTCATTGATCGAGTTCCTCATAGAGTCCGTTATGGTATCAGCATACATAATGACCATTCCATCAATATTTCTGGCTGCGCGCCCGAAGGTTTGGATAAGGCTAGTATTATTACGCAAAAATCCTTCTTTATCTGCATCCAAGATTGCTACAAATGATACTTCAGGAATATCTAACCCCTCTCTGAGCAGGTTTATTCCTACCAAAACATCAAATTCGCCTAAGCGGAGCTGTCTTATGAGTTCCGTCCTTTGCAATCCATCTATTTCTGAGTGCATATAACGTACTTTAACATGATTCTTTGCAAGAAACTCTGCTAGATCCTCGGCCATCCTTTTTGTCAACGTCGTAACAAGCGTTCTCTGATTCTTGGCAGCCCTAATAGAGATCTCATGGATCAGATCTTGTATCTGATCCTTTGTAGGTCTGATTTCAAGTTTGGGATCCACTAACCCAGTAGGCCTTACCAGCTGTTCAACTGTTTGCCAGCTTGACTTAATTTCATACTCGGATGGAGTAGCGGAGACAAAAATGACATTTTTCATATACTTCTGAAATTCTTCAAACCTTAACGGGCGATTATCGAAAGCGCTCGGAAGTCTGAACCCATAATCTACTAGCATCTTCTTCCGGGTATAATCGCCTTTATACATTCCTCTCAACTGTGGGATTGTAACATGTGATTCGTCTAAAACGACCAGAAAATCTTCACCGAAAAAATCTAACAAGCAATATGGCGGCTGCCCAGGTGCCCTGCCATCTAAGTGGCGTGAATAATTTTCGATTCCAGAGCAGTAGCCTAATTCTTGTATCATTTCCAAGTCATACTTAGTTCGAGAAGAAAGTCTCTGCCTTTCCAGCTCGGTTGGCAATTTAGCAAGCCAGCTATTCAATTCCTGTTTTATAGATTCAATTGCAGATAATCTTGAATCTTCTCCAATAACATAGTGTTTCGCAGGAAATATCTTCACAGAAGAAGTATCTCTTATTTTTCCCATAGTTAGATGATTATGGATAGTTATCTTTTCGATTTCATCTCCATACAGCGAGATACGAATTATATCGTCCGAGTAGCCTGGAATGATGTCAACTACATCTCCCTTTACCCTGAAGCTGCCCGGAGTTACGGACAAGTCATTTCGTTGATAACGGGCCTCGATCAAGTTATGAATCAATATCCTTCTGTCCAAGCGCATACCTTCCGTCAAGGTAATCGCAGTCTCGTCCCATTCAGACGGCGATCCAAGAGAGTATATGCATGACACCGTTGCGACGATAATAGTAGGCTCACCAGACATTAACATCGCTGTGGCCTCAAGCCTCATTTTTTCAATCTTTTCGTTAACCTCTGTATCTTTTTCAATATAGGTGTCTGTCTGGGGAATATAGCTCTCAGGCTGGTAATAGTCATAAAAACTTACAAAGTAGCCTACATTGTTATGCGGAAAAAACTCCTTAAATTCGGCATATAGCTGGGCCGCGAGCGTTTTGTTATGCGAAACTACTAGAGTGTTCTTGTTTGTTCCAGCTATAACATTAGCTATAGTGAAGGTTTTTCCGCTACCCGTAACTCCAAGTAACGTTTGGAGACCAGGCCTTCTTGAGACTCCGAGGGACAACTTATCAATAGCTTCAGGCTGGTCGCCTCGTGGCGAAAATGCGTTTTTTGTCAAGACAAATGCGTTGCTACTCTTGAGCACAGACGGCATCAATCAACGAAACGATCATATATTGTTATAGCATCAAAAACGGGAACCTCAGCGGGGCTGGAAACATGCAAATCACAAGCATATAGGAAAACTTTTCTTCTACATGGTGGATAATAGTTATCATGAGAAAGCCTGATTACGCAATCAACAGGCAAGAGTTCTTGTCGTTTTTAGAAAAAGAAGCCAAATTACGTATCGATGGTTTTATAGAAGGTGCAATTGAGGTCGCTGAAGAAGTGCATCATGGTGTAACAAGAGAGGACGCCGTTTCGCTATTCCTTGAAACGCATACTTGGCCAGTTGCAATAGATGTAGTAAAACACTATCGATCAGTCAACCGAACTATTACTAGCGTAGAGGTTGCGTCTGCAATATTACACGATATACTAGAAGATAACGATAGAATTCTTGATTCGCATAAAACTAAAGAATACGGCTTTGAGGCCTATCTAAGCTATAGGTTTGGCAACAGAGTCCAAGATATAGCCACGCAACTGAAGATTCGGCCCTTAGAAAACTTCACCGGAGCCAACAACGAGGAACGCGAGCTAAACAGGTTCCGCGAATATTGTGCCATTCTTATATCTTCTGAATATGACGTGAAGACAATCAAACTTGCGGACAGACTTAACAATATGAAGTTCATTTTGGGTGTAGCACAAATGAACAAAAAGGTAATCTACGATAAAATGAAGCGGTATATGCGAGAGGGAGAGGATTTCTATCTTGCTTACACAATGTTGCAGCCAAAACTTCCTTGCTTTTACGCAGACATACGATCCACTTATGAAAGGCTTCGATCAATATATTTCGAGCAAACTCTCACCATGCCACAGTCACAGTAAAGGAATCAAACGCGTCAACATCAACAACGACGAACAGGGGCCTACCATGTGAGAAGGTCGTGAGCGTTACTAATTCGATGTCTAGCAAGTACGCTTACTTATTTATTATAGAAATTTTAAAGATTACGAAGGTGTATTCTAAATATCTATTCCCAAAAAGAAGAAGCCAATTGAATTTCCACGCAATGCACCATCAGTTTGTTCCATAACCCATTTAAGGGCATTATATGGAGATAGCAGAGTTAATGGCCTCACCACTAAATTTAGCAGTAATAGTGAAACTTGAGCCTGATTTCTCTGAAGGCAGTGTCAGCTACAACTCGGACGGGACCTTAAATCGAGCAGAGACGAAAAGCATTCTTGGACCACACAGTGCTATTGCTTCAGCTGCGGCTTTTTATGCCAAAGTCAAGTACGGTGCTGTTATCTCCGTAGCAACAATGGGACCGCCAATTGCCGATTCTGCTTTACAACAGGCGCAGTTAATTTCTGATGCAGATTCCCTACATCTTTATAGTGATAGGATTTTTTCTGGAGCTGATACTTTGGCAACAGCAGAGGTTTTGAAAACCGGGATAAAGAAAATGGAAGGGACCGGAGAAATGGATATTGTATTTTCAGGACATCGAGCTTCAGATGGCGAAACAGGACAGACTGGTCCACAGACTGCATGGAAACTAGGTTATACTTTCCTAGGCAATGTAATTTGTTACGATGTCGATATCGAAAAACGTATTGTGACAGCAAAGCGACTGATAACCTTGCAGGGGACCCCAGACGTAATCGAAGAAATAGAGGCTCCCTTACCGGTATTCATAACTGTAGACCCATCTTATAGGTCAGTTTTTAACACTGTCTCGTTGCGTCTGGCCTCGGTAAAATATCAGAAGGAAGCGGAGCAAAGAGCACAAAATTATAAGAATTATCTGAAGATTTTTAATGCCCAGCAGCTTGAAGTTGATCCGAAATTCGTTGGGTTGCCAGGCTCGCCAACGATTGTATACAAAGTTGAGAGGATCCCCAAAGCTAGGGCAAGTAGGAGAGCTGAGGTTATCGATGGCTCGGACCAGCAGCAACTACGCAGGGTTGCCGAAAAAATCCACGAAATTGTCGGGCGAGTGGTGAATCAGTAGCGACTATGGCTGCGTCAACGACACTACCCGACCCTAGAACAATCATGCCAGTGAGGGAGAACTCCACTAATAGTGCCAATGAAAGCGAAGGAAGCTACCGACACCTCTACGTTGTAGTAGAGCACGATGACAGTAATCTAATTCCTGTCACGCTTGAGATGCTGGGTGAAGCGAGGCGGCTCATGGATATTTTTAATGCTAGATACTCATCGACTGAGAAGGTAGTTGCAGTCGTGTTAGGAGTTAATATCAAAAAATTGTGCGAGGAATTGGTTTACTATGGCGCAGATGCCGTAATATGTGTAGAAAATCCCAATCTAAGATACCCTATAAATTTGATTGATACAAAGGTTATCAGTCAAGTTGCTAGAGATAAGGTTTGTGCATCGAAGGTTTCGCCGGAATATAGTGAAGAATTTAAGAAACCCAGATACATGTTCTTCTCCGCAGACAACGTCGGCAGGCATTTGTCATCAACAGTTCTCGCTGAACTAGAATCAGGGCTTGCATCTGACATCAACAAATTGGTTATTGAGGACCTTGAAATCAAGCACGAACATAAGACAAAAGGTCAGCTTGCGAGATACGAAAAAACCTTAGAAATGTACAGGCCAGATTTCTCAGGTTTTCTCTGGACCACCATATTGTGCCTGGATAATCGAAATCCTGCTATCCAAAGGGAATACCATCCTCAAGCATGCAGTATCATACCAGGTGTTTTTGCGCCCTTGCAACGCGATCCCGCTAGGACAGGAATTATTGTCGACTTTAGTCCAGAATTGGACCAGGCAGATAAAGCTGTCAAGGTTCTGAATCGTCAAATCACCAAGAGCCCCGTCGATTTCGATAGCCACAAGGCGGTAATAAGTTTTGGCCGCGGAATCAAGGATTCACCGGAGGATAATATAAAATTAATAGTAGAGTTAGCTAACGAACTAAATGCCGAGATCGGAGTATCATTGCCCATCTCGAAAAGGCCATATTCTGTGCGCGAGCCAGTCTCTTCGCTCTATATGAACTCTGACAGAGTTATCGGAACTAGTGGTCGCAAAGTAGCACCAGCAGTATATGTTGCCATAGGAGTTAGTGGAGCAATGCAGCACATCGCAGGGATGAAGGAATCGGGATTTGTTATCGCTATCAATGCCGATGCAAATTCCCCGATCAAAGACGAATGCGATATTTTCATCAGAGGCAGGATGGAGGACGTACTACCGGTCTTAATAGAAGAATTGAAAAAGCAAAAACAAGTTATGGAGGTCCACAAATAAAATTGGAACGTTTCGACGTTGCCATAGTAGGAGGCGGCACAGCAGGCTTTAGTGCACTACAACAATTGTCAAATCTAGGCAAGCAGGCAATTTTGATTGAGGCTGGGAAAACGCCGGGGTCGAAAAATGTATCTGGGGGAATTTTATATTCAAAGACGCCGAAAAATGGCAGAGTATATAATGTGGAGGACGTATTCGGACAAGAATTTGTGACGCAAGCCCCAGTTGAAAGGCTCATCACAAAATACATTCTTCACGCTACTTCAAATGACAAGGTTTTCTCTATCGATCTCACGCCGGCACACGAATATCAGTCAAACTTCGCATATTCTGTCTTGTTAACTAAATTAATTCCCTGGTTTGCAAAGCAAGCAGGAGAAAATGCAGAAAGACAAGGCGGTGGGATCGTAAGCGGTGTGCATGTTCGCGGGGTCAGTTGGAACGGAGATAAGACAATAGTTGAAACTGATGAACTTGAACCGTTCGAAGTAAAAGCAATAATTGCCGCAGATGGAGTTAATTCGGAGCTTGCTGAACTATCCAAGGCAAGACCCAAATTCACACCCGAGGAGCTGTATCAGGGAGTTAAGGTCGTGGTAAAGTTACCAGAAGAAATCCTTCAAGAAAGGTTCAATATCAAACCTAATGAAGGTGCTGCCCATCTTTTTGCAGGCGATGTTACGCTAGATCATATAGGCGGCGGATTTTTGTATACGAACCGTGACACGCTTTCCTTGGGAGCTGTCTATCACTACGACTCACTAATGGAAAATCCTGTCGAGCCGTATGTTCTTGTGGATAGGTTATTGAAGAATCCACTTATCAGCGAATTTGTCAAAGACGAAGTCGCAATTAAAGAAGATATCGACAAGAGTCTCGCCACACAGGAACAATTAAGAGCTCGTTTTGCTGTAAGTAAGCTACTAAAGAATTGGGGCGATCTCCGTGACCAGTATTACTCTCGATTAGGAAGGGCAAGACTTGTTGAAAACGGAAGATACAAATCCGAAGAGGAAATCAAAGCCAGGCTTGATAGTATTCGTAACGAATTAGTCGGTCGGTACAATACAAAATTCGTCAATGATTATGTGGAGTTAGAATATAGCGCGAAGCTCGTTCCGGACGGCAAGCGATGTAGAATGAAAAAACCATATCGCAAGAATATTCTTTTTGTGGGGGATGCTGCCGGTCGCGGCATCTTTGTCGGTCCTAGGATAGAAGGGCTTAATGTTGGAATCGACGATGCGGTAAGAGCGGCTAACAGCATCTCACGATCTCTAGATAGAAACAATTTCGCAGAGGAATACATGGGTGAATTTTATACCAAGTCCATCGAAGACAGCCCATATACACGCGACATGAAGGAGATCGATAAAGATTATTTGAAGCTCTTCTTGGATGCAGCTAAGGCTGTACCGGTGGATATCGTAAAAGCTAGATACGGCATTATCTTCAAATTAATGTCAAGTGGCATGTTGCGTGGTCTTGCTGTCGGCTTTGCAAATATACTTGGTTATGACCGTCTTTTGCCGATGGTTGAAACCCGGGAGACCTACGTGCAGGTGCCAATAGAGCTCGCCGAGAAATTAGGATCTCATACGGCTTCGACCTATAGCTGCACTATCCCTACAATAGCCCAGCGAATTGCAAAATTAAGGTACAATGACGATACTCTTTCTCATATTAGGATTTTGGACCCAAAAAGCGAGTTTATGAGAAAGATGGTCGTGCTTTGCCCCACGAAATGCTATAGCATAGAACAGGAGGAAGTGATGCTTCAGCATGAGGGATGTATCGAGTGCGGTAGCTGCGCCAAAGAAACTGACTGGAAGCATCCCCGGGGTGAGAAGGGGATTGAATTCAGGTACGGGTAGTCATCAAGCCAGGAAGCGAGAATCAGATTACGGATCTGTATGGTAATTATTACCGATTATTACCAACATATATATGGCCTAGTATACCCCTATGTTATGATTAGAAATGGTAGACAAATCAAAAGATGATACGTTCAAAGTTGCTGATCGAGCCAGAGACGATACTAATACAGGAAGGTCTACTGATACACGCGACTTTTACGACACGATTAGAGAAAATTTTATCAAAATAGTAGATGAGGTGGCAAGGGTCCAGCCACAGTACTCGCAGTCGATATCAAATCTCCAACTCGACTACATTCAAGCGATCAAGAACGCCATCCACACGGCCTTTTCTGCCCAAAAACACCTGACTGACAGTAACCCTAGCACTTGGAACAGCGCACCTTCCACAACGCCTTTCACGGAGCAATTTGCAAAGCAGTCAAATGAAATCACCAATAACACAATAAGAGCCGTGGGTATTAACAATCAGTTAACCATCAATGCACTGGATGCAACAAGGGAGAACCTGAAAATCTATAATCGAACGATCGATGCTGTAACAGAGTTTAATACCAACGCTGCGAAAGCCTGGAACTCTTTCTTCACTACGCAACAGCAACAGATGTTCAGACACTGACCTACATCTTCTCCTTTTTTTTGATCCATGACGTCATTATTAAACTTGAATATATCCCTGTTCTGCGGAGAAACTCCAAAAATCTCACAATGTTGCTTATAATATTTATATAATTGAATTGCCATATAATATGTACTTCTTTAAGGTATGCAAACTTCGATCGTCTGTTCAGGATGTAACAAGAATAATGAGACCGTGACAGACCCGGACTCAGGCGAACTCATATGTGGCAATTGCGGCACAGTACTACTCGAAAACATCGTGGAGAGTGGTCCTGAATGGCGGCTTTTGGGTGAGGGCAAGGATAGGAGTCGAACGGGGATGCCCACATCTCTGTCACGTCATGATATGGGCCTGGCTACTATAATTGGTAAGACGAATAGAGATGCGAGCGGCCGCGGATTGGATGCATCGGTTAAATCTACAATGGAAAGGCTAAGAACATGGGACCTCCGTATTCAAACCTATAGCCCTTCCGATAGGAACCTAAGACAGGCCTTCAGTATCCTAGAACGAGTGAAAGATAAACTGGGTTTGTCTGAGCCTGTAATCGAAAAGACTGCTTACATCTACAGAAAAGCACAGGAAAGGGGACTTGTACGAGGTAGAACTATTACATCAGTATTGTCTGCGGCGATTTATATAGCCTGCCGCGAAATGGGAATTGCTAGAACGCTTAATGACATCGCATTACTCACTAACCTCCGTCGAAAAGAACTCGCGCGAACGTTCCGTCTGCTAATTTTGGAACTCGATCTAATGGTACCAGTTGTTGATCCGATGAAATGTATTGCCAAAGTTGCAAACAAAACCAAGTTAAGCGAGAGGACAAAGCGCCAGGCAATGGACATCATGACAAGCGTTACAAAAAGGGGAATATCCGCAGGCAAAGATCCGATGGGCCTAGCCGGAACAGTCCTCTACATGTCTTCTAAGAATTCTGGAGAAACTATAACGCAAATGGATATCGCAAACGCTGCTGGAGTAACAGAGGTCACTATCAGAAACAGGTTTAGAGATCTTAAAAGCAAAATAGACCTGAACTAGTTTGTACGCAAATTACAAATTACTGAAAAGACCCCAATAGAAATTGAGATCGTTTTGATAAGAGGATGTTTCTCACTCACTTCTTCGGATTAGCATTAAATTGGCGTGTTCTGGCGACTAAGCGCGTTGTTGCCATTAAAGACAATAGCACGGATTGCAACAATTTCGACTGACCTGCAGCTCCAGTCCTACAAGAAGTCCTCGTAGCGAATGTTATCTAATTCGTCAGCTGTGCCTTTTCGATTGGCGCTGTCCCTTGCCTGAAGGTTACAATCAACCTGTCGCCAACGTTATACGGACAATGCGGAATACCTCTTGGTTGATGATCCGATGCCTCTACAACACACGTTCCTTCTGCCTTGGTAATGACTTTAACCTCGTTTGTTACATCTTTTCTGATCAAGTCCTTTATAGGAAAGCCAAACATGGCTTGAATGCCAAAAAATCCTCCTGCTATAATGATACCCACCAGAAGGGCCATTTTCTTACCAGATAACCCGGAGAATAAGGGCGTATCAGAGTTCGAGTCCGGCGCGTATGACACAAATAACCAGACAATAGAGAATTTAAAAATCATTCTGTTTTTTAAACAGCAGACTTGTGCTTTCCCTGCTACTTGGTGGGTATGAATTTGAGCCTGGAATGACCCATAATGGAACAAACATTCATGATTGACATTCGGTCCGCCATGATTGTTACAAACGCCATCTCTTGCTTCCAGCAAATATGTGATTGATTCTTGTTGATTGCAAGCGGGCTCCACTTTCTCACAATCATCGGGATGGACTAGCTGCTATCATTATACTCGAAGGCTGCCTGTAAACAGAGGATGCGACAGCCGGGATTTGAACCCGGGTTACCAGATTGGCAATCTGATGTCCTAGACCAAACTGGACGACCGTCGCAAGGTTATGGAAACAAGATAAATTATGTATATTATATAGATAATGATTTTATTTTCAGGTCAACACCCGCCTGATAATTAACAGTCCTTTTCTATTAAGATTATATACCATTTGAATGTACAGATAATAGTTAATAAGATCAAGATTCGAAAATGTGGGCCACAGCACTTCCGAGATTAGTTATTCCGCATAGATAATAAACTCAATTATACTACTTGTGTTATGTCAGCAATATAAGAGTCGAATATCCTCGTCTTTCACTTGCATAATCTTGATCCATTTCTTCTACTATCACTGTCACCGAGATAATATCCAGTCGTTGGCACTGGGTAGCATCTATTACAAAATAATCATCTAAAATATCTGCTGCTTTCAGACTTTCGTTGCTGAAATTAAAGTTGACAGGAGAGCTTGAGCTAATTAGCAGTAGCTGATCTTTATGGTAATTCCCTATTCTGGCTAGCCTGGCCTCTCTTGGTGTCGCCCTTACGTTTAACTTGACTTGTCCTAAGGAATGCATCGTGTAGCGTCGCATGTTATTTACGCTGACTTGGAAGTTAAACGGATAGCCGGCAGTATTTTCAGCCATTTTGTTAATGCCATCATTCATAACTATATCGATCTTCTTGATATTATCAGAATATCTGTAAATCCAGTCATTCGTCGTTTTAACGATATTATCAATGGTCGCTTTTCTCGATTTTGTTTCTTCCTCGCTTAAATGATATCTATCAACCCAATCTTTGTAGTCCTTACTTATGTCTACAATAAATTCAGAGCAAGTGTTTTGATAGTCTTCAACGCTGCTTGCACGTTCAGAACCGGTGTCAGGTGTGAACATAAGACACTCTTGTAATTATACAATAAGACGTAAAAAATGGATCGAGCGACAGGCTCGATGGATTGTTGTTATACATCTACGTACATTCATATATATGTAGAACCAAGTTTCATGATCGTAAACGCTTCTGGCAACATGATAACGTTTTCAGAATTGATTGACGAACTGAAATCAAATATTAATTACAATAGGGATGTGCTTTACGCAATCTCAAAGAACCCCAATTTATTATACAAAAAAATAACTGAACTCGCGTCCTTCACCGGCTCCCGTCATCAAGTAGCACTCCAGTTGCATTTTCCAGATCCGAACAAAATCAAGGATATTGATTCATACGGAGCCGAAAACATTAGTGTCGTCATAGATAAGTTTCGCAGAAAATTCGTTGTTCCTAGGGAGAATATAAGACGAAAAGCAATCGAATCCCTGGGGAACAATATACAAACCCAAGATGCCTACATGTACGAAGGAAAAGAAGGTTTACGAATAATCAAAGAAAATGGCAGGATTGAAATTCTCCCTGGCTCCATTCATTTATGGTGCAAAGTAGATCAGAATGTGAAAAACTATGTAGACTGGTTGATGCAAAATATATACAGCCCTAACACCGGCGGGATTTCTACTTAGCATTACTTACTTTCATTCTCGATAAATAAAAGGTTCAAAACTACAGCAGCCTTTTTCCGACCAATTCGTATTGATATTGCAGTCGACCGTCAGAATCGTAAACCTCTGCTCGAACCGGAAGAGGAATCTGGTGAGTGATGAACATCTTACTCGTTTTCGAACCAATTGTATAACTCAAAGTAAAGGCATCAAACGTTCCTGCGGTGGTGTGCAATGTCTCGTGATTGGTAACTCTTATGGGAATTGAGGAAAAAGCCACAAATATCGAGTCCCAAGGCGCGCCAATCGCCAAATATTTCGGCTCTCTTGCAATATCCCTTATCGACAAAACAGACGATTCTACAGGCTCATAGTACGGCTTGAAGGATGTATCTATTGAACCAACATTTGTTAATTGCTGCTTAGCCAACATAACGGAACCGTTCTTAGCTACTGAATCGTTGTGAATATCGAAGTTGACTTTCCAGGCACTACCTGTATCTTGGACAAAATTCATAGATACCAATGCGTTGATGAGAGAACTTCGCGAGCCTATACTAGTCAAGCTATAATTCAGTACTGTGCCTTGCTTAATCCCTTGTCCTACCGTCCATAAATCGGCGGCAGTAGAAGGATGTAAAATCGACGGCCCCGGGCCAGAAAATCCACCTCCTATTGCTACTATTATGATGCTCACGCCTACTCCAAATACACCGAGAATCCCAAACATCAAGAGGGCCTGTCGCTTAGGGGACAATTATTCTGAAGAATATGGATACGGCCTATTTATTCCTAGACAAAAACAAAAATAGAAAGGATGTTGTTGCATGATGGATGGTCTTAGGCATAAAAATCCTCCCGCTGCGGCAATTATTATGACGCTAATGCCCGCTCACTCAATTAAGCCTTTTTTCTCAGAGAAAACCGAGTGACTATATACAAAACTATCCTACTACGGTATACTAGATAACAAAAATGTTAGGATTGCGTATATACCAAAATCATTATAGAACTTGGGCTGAACCTACTCTACAGCAACTTTATTTCCCTGATGCTGGCGCAGCCACCAAGTTGAAAGTAGCGCTTTCGACAAACTCTCCACTTGGAACGCCCCCAACACCATCCACCGATATGACCATACTAATAGGTCCAGGTTTTGGGAACGTAATTGTTTGTATGCCTGTTCCATCAGCAGCATGTTGGTCATGCACATCTGCAGCGGTTGTATTACCTTGAGTAGCTTTTACGCTGTAGGTGACATCGCTTAAAACACTTTGTTGGCTATTTTTAAACAATAATCCGAATTGCGTGGGTTTTCCAGCAGTTATCGTTGAAGGTTGCCATGCAACTATCTCAATGAAATACGTTCCGCGGGCTGTTTGTATCGTTATCGGAGGTGTGGGAACTAGATTCTGGCTTTTGGGAATAGGAGGTGGCCCGTGGCCTGTCGCTTGGAGTTCAAATGCATACTGAGTAGGAGGAGTTCCTCCTGTAGTGGCAGCGAAGGTTTGCGCCTTGACTGGATATGGCATATTGGGATTAACATAAATATTATTATCTACGCCATAATGCCAAGTGACTATTGTGGTGGCAAACGTCCCAACCGGTACGGTAACTGTTGCACTACCCCCTGGTGCGATAGGCGATCCTCCTATTGCTGCAATCTTGCCCCAGTAGGGGGCCGTTAATGATAGGCCTGGTTTGGGAACAAAAGCCGATAGCCAACCGAGGCTGTCCTTGTAGCCAGAAACAAAATCTCTCATATCAGGTGGAATTTTGGAAGATCCTAATGGAGTGAGATCGAGGTCGCTTAGATGAAGTGTTCCATTGTATACCTTGCCTTGGTATACGACGGTTGCTGGAGCAATCCAGTACTTGCCAGTACTGTTGAACTGCTTAAAATAAATTGTCATAAGGAAAGGCTGACCCTGTACAGTGTCATGGTCCTGGATCTTATAGGTATAGTAGGTATCTGCTTGGACCCCGTTCCCTAAGTAGTAGTTGTTCGCAGCGTATGCATTCTTGATGAAGCCCATATAATTCAAAGCATTGCCTGTTAGAACAGCTGATATCAATATCAACGACAACAATATCGATTTGGAAAAAATACTTGTAGTACTCTTTGCCATTGTCTATCAAAGAATTAGAATAATTTAGTTGATATATGTGTTTGTGCTAAAGAAAGAGCAACCCAACCACCCATTGATAGAACATGATTGGATTTGGATATACAAATAATTATAGGCTCAGCGTTATCGATTTAGAACAATGTGTAGCTGCCCAAAAGTTCACTTTTACGAAGTTGAGTTTAAATTGGCCGGAATGCGGGTTATTCCAACCCACAAGAACTGCGGTGATGCATTGAGCGAGCAACAGTTGGCAAAGTTTGAGAAAGAACTGATTCAATATTGGGGCTTTGGGGAAAAAACTGCCTAGAGCCTATGCTGCGGAAGTCAATCTCGAATAAGGGTGAATTTGTTTTTGTTTACTTTACAAGTTGTCACGTAAGATGGTTTAAATTCATCCGAAAGGTCTTTTGCACTCCGTACGTCAACTTTATAAATCTCTAGAATAATGCTGCTTTAGGTGATTTTGCATGACCAAGATGCTAAACGTAAACATAGATACCTCCGGAGTCGATAAACAAGAAGCTGAAGAATGGGTAAACGAACTTGCTAATGTCTATGCAGACATGGAAATTGCAGACATAAATGTTTCCGGGAACAAGATTGCATTCAAGGCTGGCTTCGCAGGCATGGACGACACCGAGCCTGATGATGTCAAAATGAAGATAGAAGAGTATCTGACGATGAACGAAGCCTTCAATGCCTCGAGCGTATCCGTGCGCTAGGGTGGATGGACATATAAGCTCTTTTCTTCCTCTTCTTTTCTTTTCTTTATTTTCTGTCCTTATCTGCATGTCAGAACAATGCTAATAGTAAATCATTATTCCTTATTACTCACGTTTAAATAGGACATCCGCGACTTTAATTAGGTTATTATCAATTGACTTGTAAGGGTATATGTATCCGTCATAAAGCGCAAAAGCCCGTAGGCTCTGGTCGGTACGCTAGCGGACAGAAGCGATGTCAAATATGTGAAATTTTCATAAAGTGGGATGGTTTGTGGTGTCCTTGCTGTGGATACAGACTGAGAACCAAACCACGTAATCTGAAATACAAGGCTAAATTGAGAGCAAGGAACAAGCTCCAAGAATCTCGAGTACCAAAGATCATCCCTATTCATGTTTCGTAATTGAATAGATCACTCCTATATGGAAAATGCATACGATTAATTTATCAAGTCTAAAGTCTCTAAAGACAAATGAAGACTAGCCAGGTATATCTTAGAATTCACTTTGTTTGTCGAGGCCAAATGATTAGACGACGTTCTACTCAGGCTTCTATAACCTTTGAAAGATGATATTATCAAATTTCTCGTTTATTTAAGGAACGAGAAGCATGTGCCATAGTTATAGACGAACGTTGTTATCATCAAAAAAGACACTTCTTTGAAATGAACGTATAACATTACCCTGGATACAAATATCGAAGCTCATGGGCGAAATGGACCTATCGATCCTGGCCAGATAGCACCTGTTCGATATAGACACGGGTTATACGGCAGGACAAGGTATTCAACTGCATTTTATGAAGGTCATGTAG
>WJXE01000170.1 GCA_009665115.1 Nitrosopumilales archaeon | reverse complement strand
TGTAAAGCACCTGCAAGTTTACTTCGGAATGGGTCCCAGACTCGATATTCCTCTCCATCGTACTTGACCAACTTCTCTCCGTAAACGTCAATACCTTTGACTAAATTCAAAGTCGCAATTTGCTTTTCGCCGTGGATGGTTATCCAAGCAACCGAGTCAAGATTGGATTCGATCAAACCTTCTAGCCCTCAATCTACATTCTTCCCGAAATTTCTTCTGCAAACTCCATTATAAGCCATATCGAGACGTTTTCCCTTTTTCCCCTAGAATCGACGCTTCGAGAACTTTTTCCTTCGAGGATTTCTATTTTTAAAACGTTTAGAGTTCTCTGGATAAGGGGGCCGACCATGGGCTTTGTATTTATCGTTTCTTTGCTTTTGCATCCTAGGTTCTTTATATTTCTCTTGAATCTCAGCTATACGGAGATTCAGGCGATTCGATATAGATGAATCCTTCACACCAGGGCGAAAAAGATCGATTCTTGCAGCAATTGCTAACTTTGAGGCCAATGCCCTTGCGATTTTCCCACGCTGCCATTTAGGTGCAGAATGTATCAGTGAATGTTGAAAAAGGAGCCCGTGTTTTGGCGGATTTGCTCCGGTCCGAAGCGATCTGAATAGCGCCTTCTCTGCGCCCAATACCTGAATGGTACTAGCAGGAAGGATAGCCAATTTGTTTAAGCTTCCTGCTTTAGCAATTACTCTTGCTCCGACTGGTGCCGTCAATAACTCTTTGATGTTTGGAGCCACGCTTTCCATCATGAATTCTACGTGTTCTGCTAGTGTCTTACGCAGCGCTGATTGGCTGATTATTTGCTCTGCAAGCTTTTTTACAATTTCGAGATTTTCTGCAGTTATCTCGCCTCCTCTGCTCCTTTTACAAGCAGAAATTATTATATCCGCTTTTCTATCCTCAATACCGACGGCATTCAAAATTTCCTCAGACACATTTTCTCGAGATCCAGCCCTTTTTACAATTTCTGCATAAGCAGTTATGCTCGCAATTAAATTGTCCAGTTCAGGGAAGTGTAAACCATACCACTCACGCATCCTAGCTCCCGTAGTGTTGAGGATTTGATCAATTTCGTCAAGAGCATTAATCGCCTGAGCCACATGGAGGTCTAATTTCTGTGATTCTTCTTTTACTCTCGATGACGATATTTCAATTGCAAAATTTCTTAATTCACGTATTGTATCTCTTTCATCGCGTGCAAATCCACACTGAATTAGCAGCATCTGCTTTCTGTTCTGAACACCATCTTGTTCCTGCAGAGTCATCATGTGACTTTTAAGACCGGCGGATCTCAGAACGTCATTTACATTTGAATCATTAACAGATATATAATCAAAATGGGAAAGCGCCTCAATAATCTCTTCAAGTTCCATAGGAATCTTTCCTGACTTTATCGAACGGAACGATTGGGCAGGATTTGTGAATCTTTTCGAGACGATTAAATTGTTGTTCTCATCCAATGCGGCCAGACCCAATTCCAGCAGCAAAAGAGCACATTGATTTGTCATTCGTATAATACTTTTCTGTATCGTGGTATTAAAAAACGTAGCCAAATGCACACATATGCTGGAAAGCTTGTATCCAGGATGGCTTACCACCAGACGGTTGTATTCGGCTAATCCATTTCTTAGTCCTTGTGATATGTTAGGCGACCAATCTTAAAATAAAAGATGCAAATTAATTCAGTATTATTGTTCCTATCTAAAGGCAAAAAGCCTGACCCGGTTAGTCGGAAGGTCACGATGACCAAACAGGTTGCTGATGGGATTATTACGTATTCCAAGTCATGGCATCCAAACGAAGGAATTTTAATTTTGAAAGGCAGGAGCAAGAAACAACAAATAATTATTGAAGGATTAGTCATTCCGCCCTTTTCTACACATGGACCATATTATTCAGGTTTTCCGACTTACGACTTGCCTTTTGATCTCTCTTATGTAGGGACAGCTCACTCCCATCCCGGCGGTTCTAATAAACCCTCACTTGAGGATCTGAATAATTATTATGGCGTCATCTCCATTATCATAAATTATCCCTACGAATATAATACCATCGGCGCATTCGATAGAAATGGTGTGGCTATGGATCTAGAATTCGTTGACGTGATATGACGAGAGAGCAGCAAGAGCAGTGTTATATCTTGTTCTACAATCGCTAGTATCTGCCCTTGACATTTACAGTAGATTCAACTGCATTACCCATAAGCGCAAACGCAAGTCCTGTGAGTGCAATCATCAAACCAGGCGGAATTATCCACCACCATAGACCCCGAGCTGCAGCTTGTCCAGAATTAGCTTCATGAAGAATTTGTCCCCACGTGGGAATAGACGGATCTCCCAACCCTAAGAAACTTAGCGCTGCCTCTCCCAATATAGCACTCGGGACTGCTATTGCAATGCTAGCAAAGGTCAGTGGAAGCAATTGGGGTATAACATGTTTAAATATAATCTTTATATCAGACTGTCCCATTAATTTCGCAGCTTCTACATACTGTAAATTTTTCAACTGCAATGCAAGGCTTCTAATGATTTTTGCAGTGCCTACCCACCCAAAAATCACAAGGAAACCTGTTATTAAGAATATGCTTCTGCCGATTATTACTGATAAAATAACTAAAAGTGGTAGAGTAGGTAACGAATAAAATAAGTCATTTATTCGCATTAATCCCTCATCGGTTCTTTTTCCCTTATATCCAGCTACAACCCCGTAAATTAACCCTATGGAAATTGAAGCTATTGAGACCGTTAGTCCTATAAAGAGGGCAACTGGGGTTCCCCATAGGATGCCGATTGTGAGATCTCTGCGTAGCTCATCGGTTCCCATCAAGCCATATACTCTTCCACCGAGAACCAGACCAGACTTTTCTACAGAGTCTGAACTACCAAAGAGATAGAATGTTTCCTTCACCTGATATTTTCCTTTTAAAACCTTTTCTTGATCGATTTGAGAAAATATCATTATCTGAGGCAGCGATTCGTCTTGGTTATATTTGAAAAGACTCTTATCAAGACGAAGGTTTTCGATTATCAAGCTGTCAGCAGAGAACACTCTTGCGCTGAATTCATTTTGAGCCCCATTCGAAATAAGTGAAGGTGGTAATGCAGAACTATAAATCCGAAAATCTCTACCATCCGGCCTAATTATAGCTATCTGCAAGACCGGCGGTATTTGTCCGTATTTCACAGTATAGGGTACCATGAAATCAGTTGGGTAAGAATCGTAATTGAAGTTAATAGTATAAGTATGCGTCACGATATGTATTCCATTTTGTATCATACTCGACATCACGGCCTGGTCAGAAGTAAGAATTACGTGTTCAGGCAATTTCAGCCCAATATTTGTCCACGCCGGCGCAGCAGCTTTAGGGTAGTCAATCCAATAATCCGGATTGTTCCATTGCTTGAAAGAATCCAGCGGTATATAAAATACAGCATACAAAGTCATTAAAATCAAGACTACTATTATAATTGCTCCAGCTATTCCACCTCTAGAGTGCGTAAACTTTCGAAATATAGTCGTGCGCGATATTACTTCAATTGTCATCCTACTTTCACTCGTGGATCTAGAAACGCGTAAATGATATCTGTGAGAAAAATCGTGATAACGAAAATTAGCGTAAAAACGTAAGTGAGCCCAATGATAATAGGAACATCCATTACTGATATTGCATCATAATATAATTTCCCCATTCCAGGCCAATCAAACACCGCCTCGATTATTATAGCTCCTCCAAATGAGGATGCCAAACTTATTGCAATTGCTGTTATTATTGGCGGGCCTGCATTTTTCAGGGCATGTGAATAAACTATCCTTTTTTTAGGAAGTCCGATCGCCATTTTAGCCGCGATATAATCTTCCTGCAAAATGCCTACTATAAAATATTTGACAATGTAAGACCATGCGCTAAAACTCACTAAAACGATAGTAATGAGAGGTAATGTCATATGATAGAGCAAGTCTGGAATATAGAATGGATCTGACGGAGAAGTTAATGGTGTAGAGCGAGCCGGAAAGATCTGGTAAAGAAATGCAAACGCAAATATCATTAACATCCCAACCCACCAAGAGGGAAAACTACTACTTACCACTGCAAAAAATGAATTCATTTTATCCCATATAGAACCCGACTTCCCTGCCACAAAGCCACCTATACAAAGACCAATCAATGACACAATTATAGTTGAAGATGTGAATAATAAAACAGTCTTCGGCAGTTTTTCTATTATTATGTCCCTGACGCTAGATGAACCGGAATCGCTAGTAAAAAAATGCGATTTTCCTAAATCCAAAGTCAGCAGTTCTAATAGTGTATTGGCGAAGCGCTTTGGAGAATACCAAGGTTCATCCAAGCCCAGGGTCTTGATATGAAGCAGGGTTTGTGTATCAATATACTTTTGACGCTGGTCTGGACTTTGAAACTGAAATTTTCCTTGGTTTACACTGTTCACTTCATCAAATCTGACTGCATCAATTAGTATCTTATCCATTGTAGAGCCGAGAAGAGCCAGGGTGAGCACCATAGTCGAAAAGACCACAAGCAGCATATTTATTGATCTTCTAATTAAGAAAAAA